>DATELS010000347.1:0-7099 GCA_035276365.1 Thermoanaerobaculia bacterium | reverse complement strand
GGGCGCGTCCTGTTCGCGACACGCGCGCCGATCGACCGCGATCTCTCCGCCAGTCATCGCGGCGAGGAAGGCCTCTTGCGCGGCATCACCGTCGAGGCCTCGATCGATCGCGCCGCGGCGCACCTCATCATCGCCGGCGGCGTCGATCCGCAGCGGCCGGTGTACGTCGTGCTGCTCGCCGTGTGCGGGATTCTGCTCGCGACCGCGATCGCGCAGATCGGCCGCGAGCGCGCGCTCTCGCGTATGCGCGCCGACTTTGTCGCCGGCGTCTCGCACGAGCTGCGCACGCCGCTGACGCAGATCCGCATGTTCGTCGAGACGCTGCGCCTCGACCGCATCCGCTCGGACGAAGAGCGCGCCCGCTCGCTGGCCATCATCGACCAGGAGGCGCGACGACTCGGCCAGCTCGTCGAGAACGTGCTGCAGTTCTCGCGCGGCGAGCGCGGTGTCTTGCGCATCGCGCCGCGGCGAGGGGATGTGGGCGCGATCGTGCGCGATGCGGTGGCGGCGTTTCCGCTCGCGGCGCCGGAGCTGTCGATCGAAGACGGCGCGTTCGCGATCGTCGATGAGGACGCGATCCGCCAGGTCGTGCTCAACCTCCTCGACAACGCCGTGAAGTACGGACCACGCGAGCAGACGATTCGCGTGAGCGTGACGCGCGTCGCGAACGCAGTGCGCATCGTCGTCGACGACCAAGGTCCCGGCGTTTCGGCACGCCAGCGCCGCCGCATCTTCCGCCGCTACGTGCGCCTCGTGCGCGAGCGCGATCGCGCCATCGCCGGCGCGGGCATCGGACTCTCCGTCGTGCGCGAGATCGTCGCGCTGCACGGCGGACGCGCGTGGTGCGAGAGCGCGCCGGGCGGCGGCGCGCGGTTCGTCGTCGAGGTGCCGTCGTGAAGCGCGTGCTCGTCGTCGAGGACAACCGCGACCTCGCGTACGGCCTGCGCAACAACCTCGAGATCGAGGGATACGAAGTCGACGTCGCCGCCGACGGCGCGGCGGGACTCGAGCGCGCGACGTCAACGCGTCCCGATCTCATCGTGCTCGATCTCATGCTGCCGGGCATGGACGGCTTCCGCGTGTTGCGCGCGCTGCGCGAGCGTGCGCTCACGATGCCCGTGCTCGTGCTCACCGCGCGCGGCGAGGAGAGCGACAAAGTGCGCTGCCTCAAGCTCGGCGCGGACGATTACCTGACCAAGCCCTTCGGCGTCCTCGAGCTGCTCGCGCGCGTCGAGGCACTGCTGCGCCGCGCCGGAACACAGGTCGCGCGCGATCGCTTCGGCGACATCGAGATCGATCGCGCGACGCATGCGGTGACGTTGAGAGGCGCGCTCATCGAGCTCGCGCCGAAGGAGTACGACCTCCTCGTCGCGCTCGCGAATCGCAACGGCGCAGTTGTTTCGCGCCTCGATCTCATGCGCGAAGTCTGGGGCTACTCCGACGCCGTCATCACGCGCACGATCGACACGCACATCGCGGAGCTGCGCAGGAAGCTGGAGCAGGATCCTGCACATCCGAAACACATCCTCACGGTGCGGAAGGTGGGGTATCGGTTGGAAAGATAACTGTTATCATCTCCGGCTCCCATGCGCTCGCTGCTCCCGCTGCTTTTCTGCGCGGTGTTTGGCGTCGGCCTGCACGCCGACGTGCCGCAGGTGCGCGTGCCGGCGGACGGCGCGATGCTGCGCGGCGGGTCGTATGCCTCGCTCGACTGGTCGGCGTCCGCGCTGCCCGCGGGGACGGAGGAGTGGGAAGCGTTTCTCTCCGTCGATGACGGCGGCTACTACGCGTTCCGCATCACGCCGCACCTCGACATCGAGCGCCGCACGTTCACCTGGCTCGTCCCGAACGTCGACGCGACGAGCGCGAAGATCCTCATCCGCACCGGCGACGAGAAACGCGAGACGCACTTCGTCATCCCCGGCTCGTTCCGCATCGTGCGCGATCCCAATGCCGACGCGCCGCGCCCCGCGCTCCTCGGCACCGAAGGCGCGGAGTCCGCGCGCGAAGGCGAAGAAGAAGTCGTGTCGTGGGCGCGCGGCGATCGCGCCGGCGTCGACGTCACGATCGAGTACGCGAAGGCGCGCACGCAGGCGACACTCGAGTCGCGCACGCGTCTGCACGAGTCCGCGGACGCCGTCGAGTCGCAGTCGCTCTTCATCGCGTCGACGAATCAAAGCGAATCACGCGACATCCAAACGAAGCCGACGCGGCGCGCGATCCGTTCGCACCGCCGCACGATCGATCATCTCCTCACCTGCCGCCGCCTGAACATCTAGGCGCGCCTCCTCCCAGCAACCAGCCACCAGCAACACTCCCGGAGGAGGAGACGATGCGTTCCCGCATTTCGTCGGCGCTTTTCATTGCGCTGACCTTTCTGACATTGAATTTGTTCGCGCAGACGACCGACACGGCGTCCGTGCGCGGAGCGGTGAGCGACGCGGCCGGTGCCCGCGTCAGCGCCGCGACGATCACTCTCGAAAACATCGATACCGGCGTGCGTCGCGAGACCACCAGCGACGCGCGCGGCGAGTACTCATTCGGCACCGTGCCCGTCACCGGCACGTGGCGCATCCGCATCGCGAAGAGCGGATTCGCTGACTCGACGCACGGTCCGTTCACGCTGCGCGCGGGCGAGACCGCGACGCTCAACGCGATCATGAACGCGGAGACGGTCAGCCAGAGCGTCACCGTCTTCGGCACCGCGGAAGGCGTGCGCAGCGACTCGCCGGAGCTCGGCACGCGACTCGACGATCGCGCGCTCGAGCTCATCCCCGTCTTCGGCCGCAAGCTCACGAGCCTGCCGCTGCTCAACTCCGCCGTGCGCCCCGCGCGCGGCACAGGCGATCTCTTTCTCAACAATACGCTGTTCGTCGTCAACGGCGGCGGACGTCGCCAGACCACGTACACGCTCGACGGCAGCACCGGCGACGACGCGTGGGGACGCCAGACGATCTTCACCAACGTGCCGCTCGCGACCGTGCGCGAGTTCACCGTGCTCACGAACGCGTTCAGCGCGGAGTACGGACGCACCACCGGCGGCGCGATCAATCTCATCACGCGCTCCGGCACGAACGAGTTCATGGGCGACGTGACCGCGGTCTATCGCCCGAAGTCGCTGCAGGCGAACGCGCCGGTCACCGACGTCAAAGCCGGCGATGAGCTGAAGCAGATCAGCGCGATGTTCTCCGGCCCCATCGCCGCGGATCGCACGCATTTTCTCGTCGGCTTCGAGCGCAACGATCAGGACCGCGAGTCGCGCATCACCTCGCCGCTCGCGCCGGGGACGTTCACCGGCGACTTCAACCAGACGCTCGCCGTCGCGCGACTCGATCAGGAGCTCGGCGCCGCGAATCACCTCGTCGCGCGCGCGAATCTCGATCGCTTCACCGACACGAATCCCGCCGACGCGGTCGGCGGCGTCGCGCTGCCGAGCGCCGCGCGCACGTTCCATCGCTCCGCGACGTCGCTGCAGCTCTCCGACACGATGATCGTGAACTCGTCGATGTTCAACGAGGCGCGCTTCATCGTGCAGCGCGGCTCGCCGATCACGCAGTTCACGCCCGCGAATCCGTCGACGCAGTTCGTGCGTCCGGGCGTGTCGACGGAAGGCGAGTCGCGTTCGGCGAAGCTGTACAACCACCAGTGGCAGCTCGCGGACACGATCACGTGGACGATGGGCGAGCACTCGCTGCGCGCGGGCGGCGACTACCTGCACTCGCGCTCGGGCGGCAACGGTCAGGAGTTCGGCTCCCCCTTCGTCCTCGGCCAGTTCACGTTCAAGACGGGCATCCCCGCGACGACGCCGACCGCGAACCTGACGATCGCCGACGTTGCGCGCTACACGCAGGGCTTCGGCAACGTGACGTATGAAGTGACGGACGATCTGTACGCCGCGTTCGTGCAGGACGACTTCCGTCCGCTGCCTTCGCTCACGCTGAACCTCGGCCTGCGCTACGACCGCCAGAAGCTGACCGGCGACAACAACAACTTCGCCCCGCGCCTCGGCTTCAACTGGAACGCGGACAGCCGCACCGCGGTCCGCGGCGGCTACGGCGTGTACTTCTCACAGATCCGCTCGAACATCGTCGCGTCGTGGGAGCTCGCCGGTCCGCTCGGCTTCTTCAACTTCAGCGCGGCGCCGGGACAGCTCGGCTTCCCGACGTCGCTGCAGCCGCTGCCGGCGTTCCCCGCGGGCGCGGTGCTGCCGCCGCGCGACGTCACGATCCGTCCCGGTGAGCGCGACTTCTACTCGCAGTTCTTCGACGTTTCGAAGCTGCGCTTCTATCCGGACGAGCTGCGCAATCCGAGGACGCAGCAGGAGACGCTGGGGTTCGAGCGGCAACTGCTCGCGCACTGGTTCCTCAGCGCGGACGCGGTGTACGCGCACACGACGGGCATCGAGTGGAACCTCGACGCGAATGCGCCGTCCGCGTTCGAGCGCACGACGCCGGGGCAGATCCGCTCCGCACCCGCGGCCGACGCGACGCGCCCGATCACGCCGGTCGCGGGCGGCTATCGCCGCATCCTCGTCACGACGAACAACGGCGAGAGCAAGTACCGCGGCCTGCAGCTCAACGTGCGCCGCACGTTCGACGAGCAGTTCGGCGTGCTCGCGAGCTACACGTGGTCGCACGCGACGAACAACGTCGAAGCAGATGCGCCGGGCGGCGATCCGAATGACGTGAATCTGCGCGACCGCGACTGGGCGGACAGCATCCTCGATCAGCGCCATCGCGGCGTGGTCACGGTGTGGAGGCGCGTGCCGTTCGACGTCGTCGTCGGCGCGGTTGCCACTGCCGCGTCGGGCCGCCCGTTCAACATCACGACCGGCGCGGACAACAACGGCGACGCCGCGAACACGGATCGTCCCGTGATCGACGGTGCGGTCGTCGGACGCAACGCCGGCGAGGGCAGCTCGATCTTCTCGTTTGATGCTTTCGTGGAGAAGGCGTTCCGTCCGCGCACCGGAGTCGAGCTCGCGATTCGCGCGGAGGCGTTCAATCTCACGAACCACACGAATGTCGTCGGCCGCAACGGCGTTTACGGCAACACGGCCACGCCGCCCGCGACGTTCGGCACCGCGCTCGGCGGCATCAACAGCGTCGATCCGGCGCGGCAATACCAATTCGAAGTGAGGGCAAGGTTCTGATGAAGCTCATGACGGCGGTGCTGTTCGCGGCAACGCTCACCACCACGGGCGCGGTGAAACCCGCCGCGCCCGAGAAGTTCCTCAGCGTCGTCGGCAACTGGAGCGTCTCGCGCAACGAGAAAGGCGCGAAGGTGCTGCAGGTCGACGGCCGGCAGTGGATCAAGGGCCAGCCTTCCGCGGGCCTCGCGGCGAAGGCGCGCACGATCTACGGCGCGCGCCACGAGGAGTTCATCGACAGCGTGAAGGCGTACGCGTATTTCCCGTACGCGGTCGACAAAGACGTCGACGACTTCCGCAACGGCGAGATCTCGATGAATTTCCGCCTCATCACCGGACAGCTCGATCAGTGCGCGGGCATCCTCTTCAACCTGAAGCCGAACGGCGACTACCTCACCGTGCGCTTCAACGGCAAAGAGGACAACCTCGTGCTCTGGACGTTCAAGGCCGGCAAGCGCAGCTTCGTGAAGAAGGGCGCGCACGACGTGCACCTGAAGATGGGCGAGTGGCATCGCATGAAGATCGCGGTCGACGGCACGCAGCTCCGCGGCTATCTCGATGACGAGCTGCTGCTCGAGTACACGCTGCCCGAGCCGGTGTCGGGGAAGGTCGGGACGTGGTCGAAGACCGACAGCGTTAGCCAGTTCGCCGACTACGAGGTGCGCGCCGCGAAGTGAGCCACGCGGCGAACGTGAGCAGCGGCCACGCGACGTAAAACGCAACGGCCGCGAATCGCGGACGCTTCGCGAGCGGATAGCCGGGATAGGTCGGGGCTGCGTGTGCCGGCACGCGCAGTCCCGCCAGTCCGTCGATCGTCTCGAGCACGATCTCCTCGGTCGTCGACCGGCTGACCGCGGTCTTCCCGCGCAGCGTGTAATGCACTTCGCCGTAGCGATCGTCGTTGTCGAAGAGTCCCGAGCGTCCGGCGAACGGATAGCGCTCTTCGAGACGCGGCACCGCGCGGCGCAGTTTGACGAGCACGTTGTTCTCGAAGTCGAACATGCGCGGGTCTTCCGCGGCCATGAAGACGGTGATCGTGAGCGGATCGCGGATTTGCGCGAGCGTTGCTTCGTCCGCGGGCGCGAACGAGTTGCGCCGGTTCTCCGAGACGTCGAAGCTCGTGCGGATTTGCGCGGCGCCGACGATCGCGATGGCGATGATCGCTGCTGCGATCGCGCTGCGCGTGATGCGTGCGCGTGTCGTGCGGCCGAGGTCGAGAGCGATGCCGGTCAAGACGACGAAGAAGAGCGCGAGCAGGATCAGGATCAGCGCGACGTCGACGCGAAAGAGTCCGCGCTCGAACGTGCGCAGCGTGGCGGTTGGCGTGAACGACGCGAGGCGCTGCAGCCATCCGCCGCGACCTGCCGCCACGAAGTCGAGCGCCCACGTGCCGATGGTGAAGCCGAGGACGACGACGGCGGCGTTGGCGGCGCCGGGCATCATCGCGGCGGCCGCGAGCGCGAGACTCGACGTGAGCAGAAATCGCAGCGTGTAGCCGGCGAGGAGATTGAGCGTCTCGCGCGTGTCGAGATGTCCTCCGTACGCGCACCACAACACGAGCGCGATCGCGAATGGCAGGAGCGCGAGGAGCCACGCGATGAGGAGCGTGACCACTTTCGCCGCGAGTTGCTGGCCCATCGTTACCGGCCACTGCAACAGCAGCTTGAGCGCGCCCGACGATTTCTCCGACGCGATCAAGCGAATGGCGACGAACGGGAAGAGCAGCGTGATGGCGAGGTCGTACGCGCTCGCGGTCGGGACGAGGATGCCGTCGAGCGGCGAGAGTCCCTGCGACAGCGCCGCCGCCCCTCCTCCGATTCCGCTCGCCTCGGCGTACGCGTTGACCGCGGTGATGAAGGCCTGTCCCGCGAGCAGCCCCGCCGCGAGCAGCAACAGCCAGTACGCGCGCGACGCGAACAGCTCGGCGAGGTCTTTCCGCAAGAGCTCACG
>DATELS010000346.1:0-29320 GCA_035276365.1 Thermoanaerobaculia bacterium | reverse complement strand
TATGCCGATTCGCAGCCGCTCTGTCTGGACACGACCTCCGATTGCGAGGCGACGAACCGGCGGACGACGTTGCGCCTCCGAATCGATACGCGCAGTCTCGGAAAAGGGCTGGCGAAGAGGTGAGCGAATGATGGCCAACCTGGGCGCGGCGTTGGATTTGATGGTGACCCGCCTCGCCGGCGACGCTCTGGCGCGAGCCGCCGGTGCGCGCTTCAAACGCGTCATGGACGGCACTCGCATGAGCGGCGTCCTCGAGCTCGAGCCGCAGGTGAAGCTCGAGACCGGCGTTGCATATACGCAGTTCCGTTCGACGATTCGCAGCGTCATGGCCGTGCTGGAACGCGGCGGAGCGGCACCGGCTGCGCGGCGGCTCGACTCGCTCGCTACTGATTTCGAGCCCTTTGTCCGCTGCACGCGAAAAGACACGGCCGAAATGACGGAGTTTCAATGGCGTCGGTCGTTCGCGACTGCGCTCGCCGCGACGGTCGCACAAATCGGCGCGCTGCTTCGCGAGCATGCTTCGCTCTTCGACATCGTGCGCGTCCCGGCAGAATCCGACTTCACGATCGTCGACATTCCCATCGCCGTATCCGAAGGCGAGACCGCTCCACTCGTGTCGTCTACGACACTGTCGGCAGATTATGGCCGGAGCTTGTACGAAAAAGCACTTCAATCGACGGACGCTTCTGTTTTCGACGTTCCGGCCACTGGCAATGTACGCTATCAAATCTGGCTGGATGACGCCGGTCCGCTCGCGTCCGCACAATGGGAGCGATTGCACGACGGGCGCGAGTTCATTGCATTGCGGCGCGCGACGTCGATCGCCCGCGCCGTCGCGGCGCAATCGGCGTCCGCGGCCCTGACAAATTCCCTGCCGTTGCGCGTTCTCGTGACGATAAGCGCTCCCAATGGCGTGGATCCCCTCGATGGCGGGAGCGAGCGCGCCGCATTGGAGGCGGCTCTCGGTCCGCTCATCGTGCTCGGCTGGGTCGAATTGCAGTTCGCGCCGGATGGTCGGTTGGAAACACTACGCCGGCTGCTGCGAACCGGGTCGGACTGCAGACGACCGGTTCATATCTGGCATTTCATCGGCCACGGCGCCTACGATCATCAAACCGACAGCAGTACTCTCATCATGGAGACCGACGCAAGAAAGGTCCATCGCGTCGGAGGCGATGAACTCGGATTTCTATTGCGCAGTTATGGGCCGCTGTCCGCGGTTGTGTTGAATTCCTGTCACGGTGCGCACGGGTCTGCGTCATGGAACACGGCCGTTCCCGGTCGTGCACTCGCGGCCGCAGGTGTGCCGGCGGTGGTGGCGATGCAATCGACGATCAGGGACGACGCGGCGAAGATATTCTCGGAGGAACTGTATGGCTCATTATGCGACGGTCGATCGATCGACGCGGCTGTCGCCGAGGGTCGTCGCCGCCTGTTTCTGAGCCCGGGCGTCGTCCGGACCGAGTGGGCAACTCCGGTGCTGTTCGTTGCCGCTGCTCGCAATGTAGGAAAGATGGTTTCCGGAAAGCCACAGATATGATCCGACTGGTGTATTCTGGCACCTCTACAGAGAGCCATAGAGTCCTGATCAGCGGCAGTCGGGCGAGGGCTGCCGTAAACGGAGTCCATGTCGGAACCACGCGATTTTTTATTGCAGAAACTGCCCGAAATCGAGGACCTCATCGACTCGATTTGCCGTCGGCGCGGCATGGACCCCGATGCAAGGGAAGAGTTCGCTGCCATCGTCAAACTCCGGCTCGTCGAAGACGACTACATTGTCATTCGCGCGTTCCAGCACCGCAGTTCGTTTTCTGTCTACATTGCAGCCGTCATCAAGCGCCTGCTATTGGATCATCGCAACCGGGAGTGGGGGAAATGGCGCGCCTCGGCCGAAGCCGAACGTCTCGGACCAGTGGCAGTAGATCTGGAACGGTTGCTCTATCGTGACAGGCGTCCGATGGACGAAGCGCTCGTGGTTCTCGCCCGTACTCATACCGGCGTTACGCGCGCTGAGGCGGAACGGCTCGAAGCGCGGTTGCCACCGCGCGTTCGGCGGGTCAAAGTGGACGTCGAGGCCGCGGTTGACGTCATCGCGCGCGAGACCATGTGCGGTCCGCAGCATGAGGGGATGGCGAGGCAGATTTCGGCGGTGATCCGTGCCTTTATCGCGCGGCTGCCGAAGGAGGATCAGCTGCTTCTCCAGCTTCGTTTCCATTCCGGCATGACCGTGGCTCAGATCGCACGATCACTGCACACGAAGCAGCAGTCGCTGTACAGAAAGCTGTATCGGCACATCGACACACTCCGAGCGGAACTGACGGCAGCCGGTATCGACGCCGCTGACGTGAATGCTTTGATCGGAAGTGATGCGGTCGTTCTCGATTTCAATTGGAAAAACGAAGATCCGCGTCCGTCGGAACCAGATGAGAGTGCGGTAGGGGTCCGGCAGGAGGAAAGCTCATGACGGCCCACGACAGCCGCTGCCTCGAACCGGAGGTGGTTGCCGCGTTCGTGGCAGGCACTCTCTCGGGGACGGAACTGGCGATGACGGTTGATCATCTTCGAGAATGCGAGGAATGCCGCGAAGTGGCGGGCGAAGCGGCCCGCGTCGATCGCGAAGGCGGCGGAGCAGTCATTCCGATGGCGCCGCCGAAAACGCACGCGCGTCCGGCGACTACGTGGTGGCTCAGTCTTGCCGCGGCGGCGCTCGCGGGCATCGCCTTCCTCTCTTACCGTCTCATCGCGAACCGGCACGTCAATCCGAACATCAGCCGACTGGCCGCGGCAGCTCCTCGCGACGTGCGCTATTTCGAGCCGCGTCTGTCCGGCGGCTTCGCTTGGGCGCCGCTGTACTCGAGCACGCGCGGCAATGGCGTCAACGATCCGGAACGCCTGCAGTTCATCGGCGTGGCCGGGGCGGTGTTGAAAGAAACCGCGTCCGACTCCTCGCGAGCGGGCCGCCACGCTGCGGCGGTGGCGCACCTCCTGGCCGGAGACACCGCGGAAGCCGATCGCATTCTCACGTCTGCCGCAGCGGCGGCGCGTGACGCGCAATTGTGGAACGATCTCGCGGCTGTTCGTTACACGGCAGGCGTCGAGACGGGAGATGGCGCTCGCTTCGCAGAGGGCCTGGCCGCGGCCGACGCCGCGCTCCGCCTCGATCCCCACTCGCCGGAGGCGCTGTTCAACCGCGCCCTGATCATCGAACGCATGGGCTTGCGGGATCAGGCGCGAGCCGCGTGGGAACGCTATCTGGCGCATGATGGCAGTTCGCCGTGGGCGAACGAGGCGCGTGCGCATCTTCGGGCAGTCGTGCCGCTAGCGAGCTTTCGCGATCGATTGAAGCAGCAATACGAGAGGCTACAGAACGATTCGGTCGAAGCGCGTGAGATCGCGCGTTCCTACCCGCAAGAAGCGCGCGTCTGGGGCGAGACCGAAATCCTCGGCCGGTGGGCAGAAGCTGAGACCAGTGGCAGCGCTGCTGCCGACGGGCATCTGCGGGTCGCTCGTGCGTTCGCGGACGTCCTCTCTTCACGCGGCGATCAAATGCTCCGCGACGCCGTATCGGCGATCGACGGAGCCGACGGCGCCGGCAAACGACTTCTCGCCAACGCCCATCTGCAATTCCGGACCGCGCAACGCATGTACCGGAGTGGTCACGTGGCGGAGGCGGAAGCGATGTTTGCCGGCGCGCAGGGCAACTTCGACCGCGGCAAGAGTCCGGTCGCATTGCTTGCCGCCTACTTTCGTGCGAACACCGCGTACGATCAGGGTCGCGTCGCGGAGGCACGAGCCTCGCTCGAACAGATGTATGCGGCGGCGCCGGCCCCTTATCCCGCGTACAAAGCGCAGGTGGGTTGGCAACTCGGATTGGCGCGCGCGTCGACCGGCCGTTGGGGTGATGCGGTAGATGTGCTGTCGCGCAGTATTGTGACTTTCGAGCATCTGGGCGAGCTCGCCTACGCGAACTCGGTCCGCGACATCGTTGCCGAGGTCTACGACCGACTCGGTGAGCGTCGCACGGCGTGGCTTCATCGCATCGCGGCACTGCAGGCCTTGGGCCGCACAGAGCCGTCGCGCATCAGCGTGGCGTTGGACGCGGCGGCACGCGGCGCCGCCGTCAATAGCGACTGGCCGGTCACGCTCTCTCTCCTCGGTCTGCGTTTGGAAACGCTGCCCGACACCGATGTCTTCGGTCACGCGGAAACGCTGCTCGACCGAGCCCGTGTCGAATTCCGCCTCGGCGACCACACCACCGCCGGTACGGATCTTCAGCATGCGGTCGATTTCATCGATCGCATCGTCGATCGCGCGACCCACGAGCGGGCCGAAGCCGATGCGATGGTCGTCAAGGCGCTGCTCGTCGACGATCGGCGCGAAGCAATCCCGCTGCTGACGCATGCGATCGATTTTCATCGGTCGAAAGGTCGCCGGATGTTCGTCCCCGAGTTGCTCCTGCAACGGGGACGCGCGTTTGCGATGCTGACACGCGACGATGAGGCCGCGGCGGATTTCGAGGCGGCGATTCACGAGATCCAAACCCAACGCCATGCGGCGGCGGCCGGCGGGGACGGCTTCGCCACGTTCGCGATCGAGAAGGAGCTCTACGAAGAAGCCATGTCGCTCGCGGCTCGTCGCGGCGACATCGAGGCCGCATTCACGTACTCGGAACGCTCGCGGATCACGAGCGCGGATCATGTCGCCCCGGTGAGCCATCCGGTTACGCGGGGCGGTTCTGTCGTCATCGAATACGCCACGCTCACAAATCGCCTACTCATTTTCGTGGTCGACGAGAAAGGCGTTCACGCAGTGGAGCGAGCGGTCTCTCGTGAGGCCCTGCTGCGCGGCTCCGAAGCCGTCGTCGCGGCAGCTTCCGCGAACGACTCGGCGCAACTGCGCCGGACCGCGGCGCACTTGTACGAGTATCTCATTGCGCCGGTGGCGAATGACGTAGACTCGGCGACAAACGTTGTGTTCGTTCCTGACGCGACGTTGGAGGCCGTGCCTTTCGGTGCTCTCGTCGATGCCGGCGGTCACTATTTCGTCGAGAGGCACGTGTTCGTGTCGTCGCCGAGCGCGGCCTGGACGCTCGGCAGCGAGGCGGCACCGGCGGCTGCTGCGCCGCGCCTCCTGCTCATGGAAGGCGCGACGACGTCCGGAAAAGACACGTTGTCGTGGGCGCGGCGTGAAGCTGACGCGGTGATCGCTGCCTATGGCGGCGCCGCCGATCTGTTTCCGCGACTCGGCGACTCGGCCGAATTCCAGGCCCGCGCGGCCAACGCCGACATCGTGCACTTCATCGGACACGCCGACCTGCCGGACGAATCGATGGACGCGGCGCTCGTCACGCTGGGGGGTGCTCATGCTCGACGCCTGACCGCCGTCGAGATTGCGATGTTGCATTTCACGCGGACGCGCGTCGTCGTCCTCGCGGCGTGCGGCACGGCACGCGGCCGCCAGCAGCCCGGCCAGACCAGCATCAGCGTCGCGCGCGCCTTCGTCGCCGCCGGCGTGCCGAGCGTGGCCGCGACATTGTGGCCGATCGACGACGCGCTCGCCGCCGAATTCTTTCCTCGCTTTCATACCTTCCTCGCGCAACGACATTCACCCGCCGAGGCGTTGCGCGAGACTCAGCTCGAGTGGATCCATCGAGGGGATGCGCCGCCACGCATGTGGACGGCTGTACAGATCATCGGCAAATAGACAATTAAGGAGGTCGGAATGCCCTACAAGGTGGAATTCGTGGGATTGGTGTGTTTTTACCGCGAGCCGGCAGCGCGCGTTGCGCTGCTTCCCGACGGCCGCGACCCCGGCAACGGCATCTCGCCGCACTACGCGAAGTTCATCGTCGACCCGCAGGCTGTCGAATCGGCGACCGGCTGGCCCGAGGATGACCAGACGGAGCGCGGAATCTATGTGCTGCCCGACTGCATGCTCGAGCTCGAGGGTGCTGGCGCTGGCACGCTCGACACCACGGCTCACGATGGTCTGCTCCCGCAGCTCAGCCGCATCGATCCGAATTTCCAGATCGATCCGGAGACGGCACAGACAATCGTGCAACTGCGGGTCGGCAACGGCGCTTTGAGCGCGCATCTCGTGCCAGGCGGCAACGCGGCGATTTCGCAGCTCATCGTTCCGCACGACGACGCGATCAACATCACGGTGACGCCGCGCGACGGCTCCGCCGCGAAGTCTCTACGTCTCGCCCCCGGCACGGAAGTCGTTCTCGGCAACATGTCGGAGCATGGGATCTACGACACCGCTCTCGCAGAAGACGACAGCCACTTCCTGATCTACGCTAAGCTGAGCAGCCAGCCGGTAACCCTCCATGAGCCGGAGAGCGTCGCCGGTCTTGAGACACTCCAATCCGATCACTGGATGTTCACGCGCGCGGCTCCGATCAACTTGAGCATCGCCTGCTCGAACACCGGATGCTGTCCTCACGGCTGAGCGCACCTTCGCCGGCAGCCCATTCGGCTGCCGGCGTTTCACTCATCGCTCTTCACAGATCCAACTGCCCTCGGGTAGCCGAGGCGAAAGCCTTCAAATCTTCGGTCTGAGCGAACTCCGGCTTCCTGAGCAACGCAAACAACCAACGCCGCATGACGCCGCCGCGTGCCGCGGCGAGCGTTCCGAAGAGCTCTTCGAGACCGTGCCGGAATCGCGGCGAAGGCGCGGCGCTGACGGCCCAGCGAATCATGCACTTGGCCAAGCGCTCCTCGAGCTTCCGTTGGATGATCCCGGGTACCAGCGGATTGCTTCCGATCGCGCCGTAAATATCGCAGAGCAGCGCCGCCAAATCGTTTTGTGATTGACGGCTCGCGGCGGCGGCGAAGATGATGGCGTTGATCCGCACTGACGCGTCGCCGCCGTCGACGGCGAAGACGTCCAGCGTGTCGGCGACGCCACCAGGCGCGAGGAAGAGATACGGAATGAATACGCGCATGTCGCTGCCGCCGGTGGAAATCCAGTCGCGCAGTGTCGTCAACGCCTGGATATCCTCCAGACAGAGGCGTGCGATCGCGAACTGCAGCGGTACGGCGATGACGTTGCATGTGGCCTGGTGCTCGCGAGCGTAGAAGTCATGCTTCTTCGCGCGCTCACCTGCTTCATCCGCCGCCTGTTGGGTGCGCGCCGCCTCCTGCTCGCGATTCGACGCCTCGCCTTTCGTGACCTCGGCATACACGTTCAGAAGCGCTCGCACACAATGGCGTGCGGCGATCTCGCGCAATTGGACCATCGGCTTGGCCGGCACATAGCTTCCGAGATGTGAGTACGCGATGATCGCCGTGATCACGCAGTCCAGCTTGGACGATTCCGCCGCCGGAACATCGCTCAGGGCGGCGAGCGCGCCGAGGACCGTCCGCGGATATCGCTCATGACTGGAGGTGACGGCGCCACGGACGAGCGGGCCAATGAACCAACGCAGCGGCTGCTCCGATGGTGTTTCTTGTTGTTTCTTGATGAGCGTCAACGTGATCGCGGGCGGATCGATCGCGCCGATTCGGCCCAGCGCATGCGCAGCCAGCACGCGGAGATCCGCGGACAACTCGGCGTTCTCGGCGATCGCCCGGAGCAACGGCGTCAGGATCAGCAGAACGCGCCGGTGGTGATCGAGCAGCGACTTCCAAATGCGGCGGCTGCAAGCGGGATCGACGAAGGCCGGTACATCGCACAATCCGGAAGGATCTTTTCGAAACGTCGCTTGGCAGCGTGTGAGAAGCAGCTTGTCGCTCAGCCAGCCGGTAGCGGAACGCTCGGCGTATGCGGGGCTCCGGCGAATGCTGAGGCGTCGCGGGAACAACTCGCGGTCGTTCTTGATGTGGTCCGTTAGTAACCGGCGCAGTCGCTCGAACGCGGACCAAGGCAGTGGTTCATCACCAGTCTCGGCGATGGCGAGCGTCAGCGCGAAGCACCACGCCTCGACGTCCGTTTGCAGGTCATCGAGCAGAGACGGTGATGCCGAGGCGTGGCGGTCGAGGACTGTGTCGAGCTGCTCGTCGCCGCCGACGTAATCGTCGATCATCGACGCGATGCGAGGAATCGTCTGCAGTTTCTGCACGATCACCTCGCGTTCGCGGCGGATGTCGCCGACTCTTTCCTTCAGCCATGCCGCCTCTGCGTCCAGCCATTCGAGCTTGCGGTCGATCGCGGTGCCGACGAGCTCCGGCGGCGGCGTAACCTCGAAGCAGCTGACGCGCACGCGGTCGCGGAACGCTTCCATCTGTCCGTGCGAAGTGGTGAAGATGAAGAAGGCGTTGTTCGCGGTGAGCGAGGCGCGCATCTCTTCCCACGCCACGGAGTCCGAACGGAAAAACGCCAGGAGATCTCTGTTGCCGTATTCGAACGCATCTTCGAAGATCGTCACGCGGCTGCCGAATGTTTTATCGGCCGCCAGCTGTCGCGGTAACACGCGCACGCGGTTCTCGAGCGGCCCGACCACGAACGTCTCGTTGACTAACTTCTCGCGGGCGGCGATGAGCGTGGCGAGGTATTTCGCCACGGTGCCTTTGCCGGTCTGCGTCGCGCCGCTGAGCAGGATGACCCGGCGTTTGTCGAGAGTAGCGATGAGCCGTTCCGAAAACCCCCGATCCAAGGTGACCACCGTACGCAGTTCGCGTTCGGTCGCATCGCCAAGTCGCGAAGCCAGTTGAGGCGAGAACAACACCTCGGTGCTCGGCGCGGCAAAGTGATTCACCATGCCTGCTACGGTCGTCGCCCCATCAGACGTGATCGAGCCGAGCGCAAAATCGATCACTGTCCGTTCGATTTTCGGCTGCGGGCGTTCCTCTTCCGCGCGCTCTCGTTGTTCTCTTGGCTCTCGCTGCTCCCGACGTTCTCGTTGCTCCCCTTGCTCTCTTTGTTCTCGCTGTTCCCGTTGCGCCCCTGGCTCACCTTGTTCGCTATTCTCCTCCTCGGGTGGCTTCGGCTTCTGGTTGTCTTTGCTGGTTGCCGCGCCGGTGTCGGTCGACGACAGTGGCGGCTGATTCGAAGTGGATGCGAGCTCGTCGATGTTTTCCATCGCTGCCTCAGCAAAGCGCCGAGCGAAGCCGCTCGACGTCGGTGAATCGTTTCAGATAGTCGAACTGCTCCATCGGCAGCGACGCGTCGCTGCGAAGGCTGTTCACACGCTCCGCGTAGCGCGTGAGTGTTAGCGCGTCCGCGGTGCCGTTGAGCATCAGCTCGGCGATGAGATGGAGGATCGCGGATTGCAGTTCGTGTTTCATCTGTAGCTCGAGCGACATCCGGTCCGTGGTGCCCAGCATCTCCGTGATCACGGAAGGGGCGCCGGACTGCCCGGAGGTCAGCCGGCGTGACGGTGGAGTGAAGCCGGCGGCGATCTCCACACCGCCGGTGTCTCCCTCGACTAGCGCCCGCGTCTGTCCCACCGTCGTGTAGAACGATCCGAGTGCATCACTGAGCTGTTCAGGCGTCTTGATCGAATCGGCGACGCCACCCAGCACCTTCACGGCGGCCTCTGTGGCAGCGTCGTAAATCAGCTCGCGACGGCGACGCCCTTCCACCACCGCGTGCACCTGTTCCCGCTCCAATTCCTGCATCTCCGTCAGCGCGAGGAGTTGGTGCTCGTGCGTTTTCTTGCGGATGTTCGTCGACTGCGCCTGCGTGTCCCGCAGTTCCGCGGTGCGCGCATCCTCCGTCATCTTGGTCCGCTCGAATTCGGATGTGACGCGGTGCACTTCCGTCTGCATGTTGACGTTGTTCACCGTCTTCTTGTCGAGGACGTCGACGTCGTCGAGCTTGCAAACGACATCCAAATCGTGGATACGGAACCCGTACTGGCTGGCGAAGGCGTTGAGCGTGTCTCGGTTCGCGGCCACCATGCTCCGGCCGATGTCGCGCGGCCTGTCGCGGATGTCGTCCCAACTCCGCCAGGCCACGTCGCGCTGCATGAGACGCGCGGCTTCTTCGCGCAGCTTGCGGACGGGATCGTGCCGGCGGCTCGTGACGACAAGGCGAGGCTCGGTCACCGAGTATCCGATCTCGATGTTCAAGAGGAGTGAATGGACGTGGTCGTCCATCTTCACCGGTGCGGGGACGTGCAGGCGGAGATCAGGATCGCCGGTGACGGCGAACGCGAAGTACTTGTCTTGCAACGTGCGGCCGCGCATCAGATCGAGAATGATCCCGATCCACTTCTTCGGGACGCGCTGGCCCGGCTCGATGGCGAAGCGGAATTCCTCGCCGGCATCGCCGATCCTCTCCAGCACCACCACGGTGTGCTTCTCGAGCGGATCGATCGTGTGCGGTTTGATGACTTTCTGCGCGAGAGTGAGGTTTTCGATCATGCCTGCTCCTTGTCACGCGTCCGCGTGAGTGATTGATTCGATTGCCGCGTGGACCGCGGCCTGTGCCGCGGCGGCGCGCGCGGTGAGCGATTCGACGGTGCGCGAGTGCTCGGCCAGCGCCGCCTCGCAGTAGTAGTCGAACGCACCGTCCCACGAGCGGTCCGCGACGACGACACGAATCTGTTCTCTCGATCCGAACGCCAGCGTCATCGCGCCGCGCCGCTCGTAAAGGGCGAGGAACCTGCGCCGGCCGGCCAGTTCCATCTGCAGCTCCGCAACGAGGCGCTTCGCGAGCCTCGCGTAGCCGTCGTTCACGAGTTGCGCGATGTGCTCGAGCGATCCGTACGCCGCCGCGTCGCCTTCCTCCGGCGGCGCGAACGCGCGCGTCGCTTCGCAAAGAGTCCGGACGTCGGCCGAGGCGGCGTCGATCCACTCCGCCTCCTCCGTCGCGGCCCGGCGTCGTTCGACGAGAGCGGCCGCCATGCGCGAGCAGATCGCTGCGATGGCCGACGCGCGTGTGTAGTGTCCGTCGACGATCGTGCGGCGGGCCAGATCGACGATCTGCGCGGTTGCCGCAACCGCGGGCAATCGTTGTAGGCGCGGGATCGCCGCGATCTCGTGGACCGCCAGGGCCGCTTCCTCTGCGAGATCCGCGTCGTGCGCGGCTGCGACGAGGCCGCGAATGGCGGCGGCTCTCCGCGTACATTCGGTGATGCTCTGCACGGCGTCGCGATACCGGCACCAATCCACCGCGTCGACGGCCGCCTTGTACGTCCGCTGGTAACCTTCCATCAGGCCCGAGTTCCAGAGGCGCACGACCGCGTCGCCACGCTCCACGTCAAACATGCCCTCGCCGAGTGTTGCCAGCGCGGCGCGCAGCTCGATGTCGAACAGCTCCGGCGCCAGGCGGCCGTATTCGTAACGGACCAGCAGCCGCTCCAAAGACGCGGTCATCGTGCGGGCGTTCCCTGGCCTGCGGGCAGCACTTCACGGCCCGAGAAATAGAAGCGGATCTCGATGCGGCGATTCGCTGCGCTTCGGCCGCCGCGCGGCCGCGTATCGGCGTATCCGTTGGCGGACATCGTCTTCCTGTCCAGTGGCGGCCAGGTACGTTCGGTGAGGAATCGCAGCACCTCGAGAGCGCGCGCCGAAGAGAGCTCCCAGTTGTCGTGCGGGTACGTCGAGCGCACCAGCCTGCGCGAGTCCGTATGTCCCTCGATCTGCAGTTGATCGTAAAGCGGCGTGGCCGACGATTGATCGACCGCGTGAACGACTCTCGCGAGCCTGCGCAAGATCGCGGCCCCGCGGTCCTGAAGCCGGTACTCGCCGGACGGGAAGAGGATCTCCTCGCCAAACGTGATCTGCAGAAGGTTGACGTCGGAGGTGATCTGGATGTCGCCGCGCGCGACGTCCGCCTTGAACTCGCGGTCGAAGAGCTCGTTGAACTTCTGCTGCTTCTGCCGCGCAATCTCCGCGGCGAGACCCGCCGGATTCACGTTGTTCTGCACGAAGTGAATGAGCAGGAAGAACATGAGCAGCGACGTCAGCATGTCGATCATCGCCGGCCAGAAATTGACGTCGGTGTCGACCAGCGCTCCGCGAGCGCGCGAGGAGGCGCCGTGCATGGTCATGCCCTCGTGAGGAAAAAGAAGACGACGAGCAGCATCGCCGTGGCGCCGGCGGCGATGAGACCGACGTTCGCAAACGACGACCGCGCCGGTTGCGTTTCGCCGCCGGAGTGCACCGCGCGCGCGAGACGTTCCACGGCCGCCTGCTGTCCCTGCATCGCGGTATGGATCTCCGCCAACGCCGACTGGTGCGTCTGGCGAAACGTCGCGATGACCTGCGGCAGTTTCTCAGTCATCGCGATCACCGCAGTATTCACTTGTGCGAGATGGCCGATGACGCTGGAGATCTCACCGGTCATGCCCTGCAGCGGCGCGGTTGCGGCGCGCTGCGTGATGGCCTCGATGTTCTCGATGACCGCCGCGAAGGTTTTCTCGACGGCCACCAATTGATCGGCGGAACGCGATTGCTCCGAGGCGACGGTTTTCAGATGCTCGAAGGAGTCGCCGAGTTGGGTGGACAGTTTCTCCCACGGCGTCTCGTCGTCGAACGCGGGCACCGTGGCCGGCAGCAACTCCTCGGACGTGAACCGTTCCAGCGCGTCATACAACAACGACTGCGCGCGGGCGAGACGGAAGTTCAACGCCGATACCAGAATCGAAAAGAACAGACCGGCCAGCGTGGCCGAGAAGGCCGTCTTCTTGCCAGCCAGGATCTTTCCCAGGCCGCTCACGGACGCGGCCCACTGCGTGGCGTTCGCTTCGCCGCCTCCTCCAGGAAGGGCTTGTTGGATGTCGACGACCATCAGCGACAAGCCGACGAACGTGCCGAACAGGCCGAGCATCATCACCAGGCTGACGACATAGGCGGGGAACGAGAGGCTCGAGTCGGCGCTCTCTTTGAGCATCGTGCTCTGCTGCAGCGCGTCGACGTTCACTTTCGCGCGAGCCTGCTTCATCCGCACGATCGATGCGAGCCGGTCGCCGATCAATGTGTCCGGCGGCACGCCTTCCATCAACTCGGACAATTCGATCAATGGGCCGCGTGTCTCCTCAGGAGTCTCGGCGGGTGACGCCGGCTCGAGCAGCACGCCTTCGCCGAAGCCTTCGGCGGCCGTCGCGGTGGTGAGCTGCCGGGCGTCGTGCGCGCGGCGCAGGCGATCGCGAACCGTGTCGAGCCATTCGCGCTCGCGGCCGAGGTAACGGCGGCGGTGCTTGAGTGCGGAGATGCTGCCGGCGACCCCGAACACCATGATGAGGAGGATGATCAGCCGGCCCATGGCCGTGTTGTTCGCCCAGAGGAGGTTGAGGATGTCGGTCATGGCCGGTTCGCTTTGCCGTTGATGCCGGTGATCACGACCGACTTGTCGCCCGTGATCGTCTTGACGTCCCGATGCACCGAGACATCCGCGTCCGGCACGCCGTCAACGCCGATCATCACGATCTCGCCGCCCATGACGGCGTCGATCTTTTCCGACACCGTCGCACGAGCCGCTTTGTGCGATTGCCTCGCTGCGGGTTCACCTTCCGGCGGCGCCGGCAACGTGAGCATCAGCCGTTCGAACGCGGCTTCCCATTCACTCTGAAGCTCGATTGCTCCGAGACCTTTGGCCGGACTACCGCCGAGATCGACCGCCGACAGATCGCAGTCGGTCAGCTTGACCGGGATCAGCCATGCACTGTCGTCCGGCTGCTGCTGCACCCGTTCGTTGGCGAGACGCACGTCGTCCGCGTCGTATTCGGTCGGCCCGCCGGGCTTTGCCGAAAAGCAGATCAGGCACCGGTCGGCACTCGCTATCGCTTGCTCGACTGCGGGTTGAATCCGTTTGCCGGGAGGGACGGTATGGCGATTCGTCGCGATGGAGAAACCGCGCGACGTCAACTCACTTGTGAGCCGCCGGACGGCGGTCTGCTGCTCGCGAGTATGCGAGACGAAGATGGATGGCTGAGGCATGAATCCTCCGACTCTCGGGATTTGCCCCCGTAGACGGACGCCGTACATCCATTTTTCGCGGTCGACGATCGCCGCCGCTCACGATGCAAGAAGAAAGACGACGGGCTACCGAGCGGATTGAGGAAGCTTATTGGTAGCGCATACGGGATTCGAACCCGTGTTACCGCCGTGAGAGGGCGGCGTCCTGGACCCCTAGACGAATGCGCCGGATGGCAGGGGACGCGGAAGATACATCCTGGAACTTCCGCGGTCAAGCGATCATTCCCCTCGCACTTCTAGCGACGCCACCCGTCCCTCCGGCGTCAGCTCGAACGTCCACAGCGTCGGTTTCTGGCCGTACAGCACGCGCGCCGTCAGCGGCTCCGTCGCCGTGATCGACGTCGGAGAGCCGAGCGAGAGGATGTATGGCAGGACGTAATCCTGCAACTCGTCCAGCATCGGCTTCTCGAAGCGCGACGCGTCCACTTTCCCGCGCGTCAGATCGCGGATCAGCGGCTCGAGGCGCGGGTCGAGTTGCGGCGCGGATGCCGGCGCGGGCGGGGGAGGGACGTCGCCGAGGTAGAGGTCGGCCACGCCTTGGGCGAGCCAGGGGTAGAGCTTGCGTTGATTCTGCAGCACCACCACCGTCAGCTTGCGGTCGGGGAAGCGGAGGATGTCCGACAGGCCGGGGCCGCCGCTGTGTCCGACGCGGTGCAGACCGCGATACGTGCCCACGATCCAGCCGATCGCGAACGAGCGCGGCGTCGTCCACATCTCGCGCAGCGCGCGAGCGGGCAGCAGCTTCTCCTGATCGATCGCGATCACCCACGACGTCATGTCGCGGATCGTCGAGATCAGACCGCCGGACGAGTACGTGTACTTCGGATAGAGAAACGTGTACGTCTTCTGTCTGCCGTCGCTCCAGTAATAGACCGGCGTGCGATGCGGCAGCACGTCCGCGATGCGCGCGCGGCCGGTCTCCGTTGCGTCGTCGAACGACGTCGCGTTCATCTTCAGCGGCTCGAACAGACGCGCGTGAAGGAACGACTCGAACGACATCCCCGTCAGCTTCTCGATGATGAACGACATCACCGTGAAGTCCGAGTTGCCGTACGCCTCGCGCGAGCCGGGCGCCCAGCGCAGCGGCGCCTCCTCGATCTTGCGCACCGCCTCCGCCGTCGTCAGCGTCGACGTCAGCTCCGGGAACTCCTGAAAGCCCGTCGTGTGCGTCGCGAGATTGCGGATCGTGATCGGCTTCCACGACTCCGGCGCGTCGGGCACGTACTTCGACACCGGATCATCGAGCGACAGCTTCCCGTCCTCGACCAGCAGCATGAGCGCGGTGCCCGTCAGCGCCTTCGTACCCGAGGCGAGTTGGAAGCGCGTGTCCAGCGTGACGGGCGCGTTGTGCTCCACGCTCGCGAGGCCGTACGTCGCTCGCTTCAGCACCTTTCCGTCCTGCACGACCAGCACCGCGGCGCCCGGAATGTGGCCGAGCTTCATCGCGCGGAGCATGTAGTCGTCGACGCGATCCGCGTGCAGCGACATCGCGACCGACGCGAGCATCGCCATCGCGACGCCGCGCCGGTAGCGCACCACGATCGCGATCGCGAACGCGACCGACGCCACCACGAAGAACCACGGTAGCGCGCGCTTCCCCTCGCCGAAGTAGAGCGCGGCCACGATCGCCGTGCCGATCGACTCCAGCGCGTACACGCTCGCGTCGAGGATGCGCGCGTGCGCATGCAGGCGCGCGTGCAGGAGCGTGATCACGACGATGTACGCCGCCGCCGCGAAGAAGAACGCGATCGCGAGCTCGCGTCCGTGCGGATGCTCCAGCTTCACCACCCCTTTCATCACGAACACGAACGCCGTGAGGAAATGCACCACCTTCTGCAGCACTGCCGCTCGTCTCTTCATCGTCCCTTGGCCTGCTCTCCTCGAAGTGTCATGAGCGTGCTCGTGGCGTGTGCGACCAGCTCGCCCTTCGCGTCGCGCACGTCGCATGCGACGAGTCCCACCGTGCGTCCGCGCTTCACCACCCGCGCCTCCGCGCGAAGGTGCGTCTCCCACACCGGCTTGAGGAAGTTGATCTTCAGCTCGAGCGTCGTAAACGTCTCGCCGGTCGTCAGCTCGCTCGCCCAGGCCATGCCCATCGCGCCGTCCGCGAGGTCGCAGAGCACGCCGCCGTGCAGCGTGCCCATCGGATTCGCGTGGCGTCGCGCGGTGTCCATCTCGAAGACCGCGAAGTCGGGACCGATCTCCGACACGATCATGCCGATCGTCTCCGCGATCGGCGCGGGCGGCGCCTCGCCCGACATCATCTTGCGCACGGCGTCGACGAACGGACGCGCGTCGCTCATCGCGGCACCGCCACATCCGCCACGTGCGCGTTCGGCAGCTTCAGCAGCTCCTGCGGCGCGAGCCGCGCCTTGCTGTGCCGGTTGCCGCCGCCGATGATGACGCGTTCGCGCTCCATCACGCGGCTGTCGACATAGATCGGGATCTCCGGAGGCAGTCCCGCGATCGTTACTCCGCCAATCAGCATTTCCGTCCTCTCCGCCGTCTCCTCGGCCGACGCGAAGGAGAGCCGCTTCACGCTAACGAGGGAAGACACTTTTCGGTTCACGTCCAGCTTCGTGTCCGCGCGGACGAGGCACGCGACGTACGTGCGCGGCTCCGTCTTCAGCGCGACGAGAATCGCGTTGCACGCATCCTCGACGGAGATGCCGTAGTGGCTGCAGAACTCAGCCGTATCGGCGAGCTCGGGCGCGCAGGCGAGCGCTTCGTAGGCAATTCCGTTTGCGTCCAGCGACTCACGCACGCGGGGATGAAGGATCGAAGAATCAGTCATTTCACGGCACCTTTTACCGCACTCCTCGGGCATGCATCACGCATTTCATTTGCGTGGGAGGAAACAAGCTGATGCCGAACGCAATCACGATGTTGAAAGCGGATCACGCCACGGTGAAGCGTCTGCTGCGCGAGCTGTCGGAGACGACCGAGCGCGCGACGAAGGGCCGTGAGACTCTCGTCGAGCAGATCGAGCGCGAGCTGAAGACGCACGCGCAACTGGAAGAGGAAGTGTTCTATCCCGCCTTCAAGGCCGCGACGCGCGGCGACGAGGCCGAGGACATGTTTTACGAAGCCGCGGAAGAGCATCACCTCGTCGACATGGTGCTGCCGGCGCTGAAGGCCGCGAATCCGAAGTCGCACGAGTTCGGAGCGAAGGCGAAGGTGTTGAAGGAGCTGGTCGAGCATCACATCCGCGAGGAAGAGTCGGAGATGTTCGCCGAGGCGCGCCGGCGCTTCAGCGATGAACAGTTGCGCGAGCTCGGAGACCTCATGCAGGCACGCCGCGACGCGCTGGAGACGATGTGGGAGAACCCGCTGCTCCGCCCGGTGAAGAAGCTGCAGAGCGTCGCGCACAAGATGCTGCCGACGAAGGTGAAGACGGCGAAGGCGACGGCGATCGCGAAGGCGATGGACGTCAGGAACGAGGCGAGGTAAAGCCCCTCACCCCGGCCCTCTCCCCGCTTGCGGGGAGAGGGAGATGTGGGGTCCGTGACACTTCGACGAGTATCCTTGCATCCAACCCCGTCAAGGAGCTCGTCATGCCGCAATGGATCGACCTCGGCCCGGTCGAGGATTTGTCGCGTCGTCCCGTGCAGTCCTTCATCACGGGACGCACGAAGCTCGCGATCACGTTTCGCGACGGCGCGTTCGGCGTGATCTCGGGCGTGTGCAATCACGTCGGCGGTCCGCTCGGCGATGGACGGCTCGACGGCGACTACGTCGTCTGTCCGTGGCACAACTGGAAGTTTCATCGCACGACCGGCGCGGGCGAGCCGGGCTTCGAAGAAGACTGCGTGCCGCGCTATGAAACGAAGATCGAGAACGGGCGTCTCTTCGCCGATCTCGAGAGCGCGACGAAGCGGATGAAGAAGCCGCATCCGCCGCATCCGCTGGCGCGGCCCGTCGTGCGCGATCCCGGACCGATGCGCGTGATCGGCATCTCGACGACGGCCATGGACGAGTCGAACCCGCGCTACTCCACCTCGGACGCTCTGCTCGAAAGTGCGATCGCGCATGCGAAGACGTCGCTCGCGGTCGACGCGAAACTGATCCGACTCAGCGCGCTGCAATTCCGCGCGTGCGAAGGCTACTACTCGAAGTCCGCGCAGGCGTGCACGTGGCCGTGCTCGATCACGCAGATGGATCCGAACGACGGACTCGACGCGGTGTACGAAGCCATCGTGCATTGGGCGGACGTCATCCTCGTCGCCACGCCGATCCGCTGGGGCGGCGCGAGCTCGCTGTACTACAAGATGGTCGAGCGGATGAACTGCATCCAGAACCAGGTCACGATCCGCAATCGCGTGCTGATGAAGAACAAGGTCGCGTCGTTCATCATCACCGGCGGGCAGGACAACGTGCAGGCGGTGGCGGGACAGATGCTCGGCTTCTTCGCGGAGATCGGCTGCGTGTTCCCGCAGTTCCCGTACATCGCGCACTCGCGCGGCTGGTCGGCGGAGGACATGGAGCAGAACATCTCGTACGTGCAGCACACGGTGGAGCTGCACGACGCGGCGCGCGCGCTCGTGACGCGCGCCGTCGACGCGGCGAGCTTCCTCATCACTCATTCGGAAGAGGAGGCGATGATCGGCCATCACGAGCCGCTCGTGCGCGCGGGACGCAAGGCATCGATGAAGGTGCGCAAGGCGGATGCGGATGAGAAACCGGACGTGTTCGTCGAAGGCGAGCCGATGATGAAGATCCCGGCCGGCGAGCGCTTGATCGAGGGCTAACTCAGCGTGATCCTCGCCTTGCCGACCGCGGCGGAGCTGCCGGTGTAATACGCGTAGATGGCGACCGTGGTGCTCGCGGGCATCGTTGCGGGCGCGGTGTACGTCGCGGACGCGGAGTCGAGCTCGGTGGCGTCGATGGTGCCATCCGCGGGGCTGGCGACGATCCAGATGAAGTCCGACTGTTGCGCGTCGGAGGACGTCGCGGAGAGCGTGAGTGTGGCGCCGAGAGCGACCGTCGCGGTGGCGGGGGTGATCGTGATCGTGTCGGTGCGCATCAGTTGAATCGTCGCATGCGAGCTCGGTTTGCCGGGCGTGTGCGCGGTGAGCGTGATCGAGATCTCGGGCGCGCTCGAGGGCGCGGTATACGTGCTGCCATGGAGCGTGCCGAGCGAAGGCAGGATCGAGCACGTCGCGCCGGTGGGAACAGCGAAGTCGTAGCTGCATCCTGCGGCGAGTGCGACGTGCGGCGGCGTGACGCCGGCAGCAGCGGATGAAGTGATGGTCACAAGTCCGTACAGCACGATGTTCTCCGCGAGCGAGATCACGGCCTCGATGACCGCGACGCCGGACGCGTTCGATGGCGCGGTGTAAACGCCCGCCGCGGTGATGGATCCGGGACCGGAGATCACAGACCACGACATCGGGATGTTGTCGAGCACCGTGAACGTGCACGTGCCGCCCGCAGCGATGGTCTGCTGCGACGGCGACAGCGCGATCGACGCGAGCGCGCTCGTGCCGTTCGCGATGAGATCCATGTTGAACATCGCGCCGCTGAGTTGATAGGGCAGCGTCGAGGGCGTGAGCACGTTCACGAGTGCGGAGAGATCGAGCCCGGTCGTCATCGCGGTGCCGAGCAGCGCGGCGAGCGCGTTCTGCGTCTGGCTGAGGAACGCAGGCGTCGCGAGAGTGTTGAGAAATCCCTGCAGCGTCGGATCGCCGTTCACCGCGGTGGCGTCGAGGGTGATGTCGTACGTTGCGGCGAGCGTGACGCGCGTGCCGGTTGCCTGCGCCGTGAGCGTCACCATGATTTCGGCGCTCATGTCGCTCGCGCCGCTTGCCATGCCGCTGATGCCGTAGGTCCAGTTCTGCGTGAACAGTGTCGTGTTCACCGTGAGCGTCATCGTCGGTGCGCCGGGCATCGTCACCAACGTCATCCCGTAGTACGGAACCGAGACTGCGCCGCTACTCGAGATCGCGTAGCCGTTGCCTTGATCGACGCTGATCGCGCCGATGTTCAGCGAGCCTCCGCGGGCGGTGGCGATGGCGATGCCGCCTTCCGCGGTGACGGTGAAACCGCTCAGCGACGCGGCCAGCGTGTCGAATGCAATCGCGGCGGAGACGATCACCGCGGCCGTGCTGCCGGCGGGAATCGGATTCGAGGGGAGCGCGCCCGGAGTGCCCGCGGTGCCGGTCGTCGTCGCGAAGACGAGCACCGTCGAGTCCTGCATCGCGATCGTGAATGACGTCGGCTGCAGATTTGCCGGCGCCGTGTTCGGAATGCGTCCCAGCGCGAGCGTCACCGGCGCCGCGGCGTAGTACGCCTCGAGCGCAGTAGTGAGCGTGGGCGAGGCGCTCGTCACCGTGAACGCCGCGCCGGCGAGACTCACCAGCACGTTGCCGTTCGACACGACGCCGCTCGCGGTCGACAGCGTGCCCGTGATCTGCGCATGCGCGACACCGGGATGCGCGTCGAACGTGACCACGCTGCGCGGCGTGTTCGACGTCGCGTCGAATTCGATCAGCGATCCCGAGGCGAGGGAGATCGTCACTTCGATCTGCTGCGTCGCCGGCGAGAACGACAACAGCGGCGGACCGATCATCCCGTTGAAGATCCAACCTGCGACCGCGAACTGCAGCGGCGCCGAGGCCGACGTCGGTCCGCGCGACAGCTCGCGCTGCTGCAGAATCCAGTTCAGCGTCGCCGCGTCGTACGCGCAGATCGCATCCCAGCCGTTCATTTCGAGTCGATGATCTCCGCGACGCCGCCGCCGATCAGTCCCGCCGCCGTCACGATTGCGCTGACGACGTTGCCTTCGGGCAGAAACGGCGGGAGTCCGAGGAAGGCGACGAGCGATGGAAGCGGCAGGAGGATGCTCGCCGATTCTTCGGCTTTGTTCATCGAGTGGAACGTCACGCCGGCGATGATCAGCGTGACGATCCCGTACAGCGTCAACAGCACCTTCACCACCGCCGAGCCGGCGGCGGTCACTGTGGCCGTGCCGTACGTGCCGGTGAGCACGATCGCGATCACCGGCAGGATCCACGCGAGGTTCGCGCACACCACGGCGAACGACGCCCATTCCAGACTCGACCAGCTCGGGATGCCGTTGCGCAGAATCCAAATCGTGATCGACGCCGCGGCGAGCATGAGCGTGAGCCAGGTCGGCGCGGCGCGGCCGAGGCCGCTCGCGATCGTGGCGGGGATGGCGTAGACGACCTGGATGATCGCCGCGGCGAGAAGATCCGCGCGCGGCTGCGTCGAGGCAAGCATGGCCGACGACATGGCCGACTCCATCCCCTGCATGCGTCCGCCGGGAAACGGCTCGCTGTCCGCGCCTTTGACAAGCTTGTAGATCAGCGTCACCGGAAACGCGAGCAGCAGCGAGATCACCGCGCCGATCGTGAGATCGCCGCCGGATGGCGTGAGCCCGCTCGTGATCCAATCCCACAGAAAATTGAAGAAGCCGAAGTCGAGAGGTGTCGCGAGGAGGTCGGTGAGTGCGGACATCACGGCGCCCGCGAGATCGAGCAGCCCGTCGACGACCGCGTCCGCGAGACGCAGCGCCGCGACCACGAGCCCTTCGAGCATCGACAGCAGCGTCGCGATCGTGAGCGACGCGAACGACGCCGGATTCGAAATCGTCTGCACGAACCAGTTGCCCAGCGCCGTCAGCTCCGTCGTCAGAAACGACTCGACGTCCGTGCTCACATTGGTGACGAAACGCTCGAACGCCTGGTCCGCGCCGGTGCCGCCGGAGAAGTCCGGTGCGAGCGACGTCAGCTTGTCCATGAACCAGTTGTGATGCACGTCGTTCGTGAGCGAGGAGATGCTGGAGACGCCGGGCACGGGCGAAGAGCCGCCGGGCGTCGGGAAGCCGAGCTGCTGCCCGATCGTCGCCGTTCCGAGCTCGCTCTTCCATCGCGCGAACGCCGCCGTTACCGCCGCTTCCTGCGACTCGAACCAGTGATCGACCTTGCCTTCTGCTGTTGAGATCAAGCCGCCGATGACCTGCGGCATCGATGCGACCGCGCGCTCGATCACGGTCTTCGTGTTCCAGATGCTCTGGAAGTCGAACAGGCCTTTCAGCCAGTCGATGATGGCCTCGATCTCGGCCTCGATGGCGCGGAAGACGCCGGCGATGATGCTCGCCGCCTGCTCGAGCGAGGTGATGACGACGCTCACCGCCTGCTCGATGCCGTTGGCGAGCTTCGTCGTGAACGTAGCGATGCTGTCCGCGACGCTGATCGCCGCCTGCTCGATGAGCAGGAATCCGTTCTCGACCGCGTGATAGACGTCGCCGGCCCACTGCTCGATGTCGCCCCAGATGTCGACGAGCGGGCGTTCTTTCAACGTTGCGACGTGCGCGGTGAGGTCGTCGTGCGAGGTGAAGACTTTGAAGCCCTGCGCCGCGCCGGGACGAAAGTCGAATGCGAATCCCGCGACGCCGCTGGGATTCATGCCCAGTCCCGCATGCGCGGTGTGTTGAATCGCGGCGGCGGCGGTCGGCAAGAGTCCGACGTTCGCGGTCTTCACGACTTTCTCGCCCTTCGGCGTCGTGGCGTTCGCGAGCGCGTTGCCCGCGGCGTCGAACTGCGGCGGCGGTCCGCCCGGATTCGTCGGATTGAGCTTCTCCGCGCCGCCCGACAGATACGTGTGCACGGGTCCGGACGGCGCGATCATCAGCGGCGTGGCGAGGTTCTGCGCGGACAGCACTACGTTCGGCGCGACCATCCGCCCGTTGACGAGCGTCGCGAAGGTGAGGCGTCCCATCACATCCGTCGTCATTGACGCGCCGTTCGAGTCGACGACGTAGCTGCTGCCTCCGCACGACACGACGGACGAGGAGTTGTTCGCCGCGGCGGTGAGCGTGACCGGATGGTTCGCCACCGGCGTCCCATTCTCATCCGTCACCACCACCTCGGTCCTGAAGCGCACGACCTCGTACGTCTGCCGCGCCGACTGCAACAGCGAGCCGCACGACCACATCATCGTCTGCGCGTCCTGCGTGTGCAGGCGCAGCGAGTTGGTTGCGGCGTCGAGCGCGAACAGCGCGGGCGCGTCGGCCGGATTCATGTCGCAGACGACGCCGCTGATGTTGCGATCGAGTCCGATGAACGGCGAGAAGTTCGGCGAGCCGTCGCCGTTCCACGGATTGTTGCCGTCCTGATGAAGAACGGAGAGATTCGCCTGATCGTCGACGGTGTAGAGATGGACGGACGTATCGGTGCTGACATGCATCGCCGACGTCGTGACGACGCTGCCGGGAAACGGGATGTTCGACGCGGTCCCGCCCGCGCTCCACCAGACGTACATCTGATTGCTGGTGTCGGTGTAGAAGAACATCAGCGCCTGATTAGCGTCGCTCCAGTAGCCGCTGACGATGTGCGCGAGCGCGGCGCCGCCATGGAACTGCGGCGTCGACGCCTGCGCGCTGCCGGTGCCGAGCTGCGACGTCCACATGCGCGGCGCGCCGCTGACATTGGCGACGAGCGACCAGTCGACGTGCGACGTGAGCACGAACGAGAAGTCGCCGCCCGACAGAACGCCGCCGAGGTCGGTGAGGTAGAGGACGAGGGCGCCGCCGGCGACCTGCTGAAACATCGTGGCGAGATTGCCGAACGGATCGACGCCGTACACGACGAGTCGCTGATCGGGCGTGTACGCGGCGCGCAGATGCGAGATCGGCTGCGGGCTGAGCATCTGCGGCGACGACCACGTGCCGTCGCTCTGCAATTGCACGCCGTACGTCATCGACGCGTTGGTGTAGACGCCGAACGCGGCGCCGCCGACGGTTCCGCACGCGACTTCGACGGCGTCCTCGATGCCACCCGCGACAGGCTTGACGCTCCAGCCGGACTCGCTCGACGCGTCGCGCGCGACGTGTCCGATCTTCCGCGCGCCGCCGCTCGTCTCCGCGATGATCCCGAACGCCTCGGCCTCGCCATGCGCGGGATTGATGAAGATGCCGACCGGCCTCGCACTGGTGGAGTCGAGCAGGACGTCCGCCGTGGCGATGACGTCCTGGCTCATGATGCTCGTCGACGACGCGGTAAGGGTCATGCGCTCTCCTTCTTCTAGCGGTTCACATCGATGACGATTCGACCTCGGACATTGCCGCTCAGCAATTCCTCGGACAACGCGAAGATGTTCGACAGCGGCTCGGTGCGCGACAGCTCGGCGAGGCGCGCGAACTCGGTGTCCTGCGCGAGTCGCGACCAGGCTTCGAGCCGCATCGCGCGCGACGTCCAGATGGAGCTGACGCCGAGGAGTGAGACGTTGCGGAGGATGAGCGGCCAGACGGTTGCATTGAGCTCGTGACCGCCGGCCATGCCGCAGCACGCGATCGCGCCGCCGTACGCGGTCTGCGCGAAGAGGTTCGTGAGAATCGTGCCGCCGACGGTGTCGATGCCGCCGGCCCAACGTTCGGATTGCATCGGCGCGCCGCTCTTCGCGAGCTCTTCGCGCGGAACGATGGAGGTCGCGCCGAGGCCGCGAAAGTAGGACTCGAGCTGTGGACGTCCGGTCAACGCCGCGACTTTGTAGCCGCGTCGCGCGAGCAACATCACCGCGATCGATCCGACGCCGCCCGCGGCGCCGGTGACGACGACTTCACGGTCGCCCGGCAACACGTTGTTGCGCTCGAGCGCGAGCACGCAGAGCATCGCCGTGAATCCCGCGGTGCCGAGTTGCATCGACTGCTCGAGCGACATGCCTTGCGGCAGCGGCAGCAGCGTGTCGGCTTTCACGCGCTCGCGCCGCGCGAGTCCGCCCCATTCCAATTCGCCGAGTCCCTGCGCCGTCGCGATGACACTCTCGCCGGTCTCGACGTTCGTGCCGGCGAGGTCGATGCCGAGGACCATGGGGAAGCGGCGAACGATGCGGCCGCGGCGCGTGATCGCGAGCGCGTCTTTGTAGTTGAGCGACGAGTACTTCACGTCGACCAACATTCCCTCGGCCGGCAGAGTGTCGTCGGTGAGGTCTTCGAGCGCGACCGCGTTTTCGCGTGCAACGAGCGCGCGGAACGTCATTTCCTCACCGTCTTTGCGAGGTAGTCGCGGATCACCTGATGCGTCGCGGGATCGCGCCACAGCTCGAGCGCGTCGCCTTCCAGCTCCGCGGCGTAATGCTTCGCGCGGCTGATGATCTTGTCGCGCACTTGCCGCTTCGCCAACAGAAACGCGTGCTGCGGCAGCCCGGCGAAGTGTCGCGCGAGCTCCATCGTTCGCGTCTCGAACTGCGCGGCGTCGACGACTTCATCGACCATGCCGAGGCGCAGCGCCTCGTCCGGAAGAACCGTGCGGCCGGTGTAGACCAGCATTTGCAGATGCTGCGGCGGCAGCGCGAAGCGAATGGCTTCGAGGATCGTCGGCGGAAACGGCACGCCGACGAGCAGCTCCGGGATGCCGATGCGTCCGTTGCCCGCGGCCATGAGGCGATAGTCGCCGGCGAGCGTCATGATGCAGCCGCCCGCGATCGCGTGTCCGTTCGTCGCGACGATCAGCGGCTTCGGGATCGAGAAGAGATCGAGCAGCATGTGCGCGAGTGCGGGGAAGAGCCGGTCGACGTAGGCGGTGCCGCCGTCGACGAGGCGAACGAGATCGACGCCGGCCGAGAAGATCGAGCCGGTGCCGGTGAGGACGAGCACGCGGGCGCCGTCGTCGGCGTTGTACTCCGCGATCGCGCGCGCGATCGCTTCGACCAATTCGATATCCAGCAGGCTCGCTTTGCCGTGCGCGAGGCGGAGAGTGACGATTCCTTCTTGTTCGGTGCGTTCGATCATTTCCTTTTCCAGAACCAATACGCGGGCAAACCCGCGAGCAGGATGACGAGTCCGACGATGCTGTCGCGCGGCGACTTCGCGAACGTGCCGAGAACGACGAGCCAGCACGCGGCGGTGAAGAGGAGCGTCGTCACGGGATGTCCCGGCGTGCGGAACGACGCGCGCTCGGCGCTGCGGCGGCGGAAGACGAAGAGCGAGAGGCCGGTCAGTCCGAAGAAGATGAAGTCGACGGAGACGACGTAGCCGAGGATCTGCTCGTACGTGCCGGAGAGCGCGATGACGATCGCGACGATGCCCTGCAGCGCAATCGCGAGCACGGGCACGCGCGTCTTCGGATGCACGCGCGCGACGGCGCGGAAGAACACGCCGTCCTCCGCCATCGCGTAGTAGACGCGCGGCGCGGTGAGCATGCCCTGGCTGAGGAAGCCGAGGGTGGAGATGGCGATGCCGGCGGCGATCAGCATCGCGCCGCGCTCGCCGAGGGCGAGGCGCATCACCGCGGACGCGGGAGTGGTCGTCGCCGCGAGCCCCGCGGTGCCGAGGACGCGCAGGCAGATCGCGTTGACGGTGAGGTACACCGCGATCACGCCGATGACGCCGGCGAGCAGACCGATGGCCATGTCGCGCCGCGGACGCACGAGCTCTCCCGACATGAAGCCCGCGGTCTGCCATCCGCCATACGCGAACATGACCGGCGTCATCGCCGCCGCGATGGCCAGTGTAGCGACGGCCGCCTCGGCCGTCGGCTGTACAGTCTTTGCCGCATGCGCCGTAAACCCCGCGACGATGAGCATCACGATCGCCGCGAGCTTGAGGAGCATCAGCGCCGTCTGCGTATTCGTCCCACTGCGCACGCCGAGGCAGTTGATGGCGGTCAGGATCGCGAGAGTGATGGTGGCGAGTACGCCGTCATGAATCGTGAGTCCCGTGAGTTGCGCGGTGTAGCGCGCGAACGTGACCGCGACCGCCGCCATGCCGCCGCTCTGCACGACGAGCAGCAGGCCCCAGCCGTAGAGGAACGCGACGGAGGGATGCCACGCGTCGCGCAGATACGCGTACTGGCCACCGACGTCCGGCCGCAGCGCCGCGAGCTCGGCGTAGACGAACGCGCCGATGAGCGCGATGAGCCCGCCCGCCGCCCACACGCCGAGGATGAGCGGGACGGTGTGCACCTGTCGCGCGACGACGTACGGGTTGATGAAAATGCCCGAGCCGATGATCCCGCCCATGACGAGCATGGTCGCGTCGAAGGCGCCGAGGCGCTGCGCCAAGCTTGGCGCGCCTGATTGGGTGTTCAAGCTTGGCGTTTCTTGCGTGATGGCCAATCCTACAATGGACTTCATGCACGACATCGAACATCGCCTCGCGGCTTGCGAGCGGAAGAACCGCTGGCTGACGACGTTCATCCTTCTGCAAACGATCGCGATCGTTGCGCTGCGTTGCGCGACGACGCCCGCGCCGACGGCGCCGACATCGCTGCGCGCACGGGAGCTGGTGATCGTCGACGACAACGGTGTCGAGCGCGTGCGCGTCACCGGCAACGCGCCGGACGCGGTCATCAAGGGCAAACGCGTTCCGCGAGGCGACGAGGCCGCGGGCGTGCTGCTTTACGACGACTCGGGACAGGAGCGCGGCGGCTACATCACGTTCACGAAGTCGAAGAATGTCGCGCTGACGCTGGACGGACTGAACGCGCAGACCGCGCTCTTCATCGCTACGCCGGACGGCGCGACCGCGCTGCGTCTGTGGCGCGGCCAGGACGAGGTGAGTCTCCGCACGGATGAAGACGGACCGCGCATCACCGGCATCCGCAACGGCGCGGTGGAGTTCCAGCAGCCACCGATCGCGTCGCCGGAGAAGACGTCGACATGCGCGGAGCTGCGCGAGTCCCGCTCGCGCCTCACGGAATCGCAAGTCCTCGGCTACTGCAAGCGCGCCATGCCGGAGTCGCAGTGCCGCGTTTGCCTCGGCATCGAATAGCCAAAAGTCATGCTCGCCGCGCATGACGTGCGGAACATGCGCCGCTCCCGCGCGACGCGTATCGTCGCCGCATGCTCCTGTTCTGGCTCCCGCTCGCTGCCGCCGCGTTGCACATCGTCGAGGAATTCTTCTGGCCGGGCGGTTTCACGGTGTGGTATCGCGAGTATCGTCCCGAAGTCACGAAGAGCACGTCGAAGCGATTTCTGTTCTGGATCAACGCCGCGCTGCTCTTCGGATGCGCGTCGGTCGGCATCGACGGTCCGACGCCGTACGGCGCCGCGCTGTTTCTCACGATGACCGCCCTGCTGTTCACGAACGCGGTGTTTCACATCCGCGCGACGATCCGCATGCGCCGCTACTCGCCGGGCGTGATCACCGGGATCGCGCTGTACATGCCGCTGACGATCATCGGCTACGCGGCGATTCTGCGGATGCGACTCGCGTCGCCGGGGACGATGATCATCGCGGCGATTCTCGGTGGTGCGTATCCGTTGTACTCATACGCGATTCACACGCGGCTCAGCCGCCGCGGGGGCGAGCAGATGGAACGCGACGTAGCCCACGAGTAGGCCGCATCCGTACACCAGGGTCACGCCGAGGGTGCGCGGGTGGGACAGCGGATCGACGATGCGCGCGAGGATGTCGCCGAGCACCGCGCGCGGATTCGTGGCGACGTCCCACGAGTTCCAGCGCAGGTAGCGGCCGATGTAGATGCCGAAGCCGCAGAGGACGAGGGCGAGCGACGAGCAGAGCCACGATGCCGCCGCGCCAAAGCGTTTCGCAACCACGCGCTGCACGTCCGCGATGGAGGAGAACGCGAAGAGCAAGCCGGTCGCGGCGCAGGAGAAGAGCAGCGCGACGTCGTACCAGAGCGGGATCAGCGGCCGCGCGCGGAGATGCAGAAAGTCGGTGGCGATGTACGGCGCGTTCGGCAGGAATGCGAGCCACATCGCGAACCAGAGGATCTGCGCGAGCGTCGTCTTCGCACGCGCGAGCCGCCACGCCGCGAAGACGGGAATCACGGCGAGAAAGAGATTCCAGACGAGAAACACGTACGACACCGTGCCGCTGCGCAGCACGCGTCCGACGATCAGCAGCACGCACCAAACGAGCAGAAACGCGAACGCCGCGAAACGCTTCATTTCCCCATCCTCCCGAGCACCACGAGCACATTCGCCAGAATCACGATCGTCGGAATGATCAGCGACAGGGCCGCGGCGAGCGGGCGTCCGGTGAGCTCGCCGTTCATGCCGAGCTGCGGGCGCGACGGCACCTCGTCCAGCACATACGCCGTCGACGGATCCTCGGGGTCGTAGAGCAGCGGCTCCTGCGCCTCGTCCTCGAGAGCGGCGGGCGTGCTGCTGCGCGCCTTCGCCTCGTGCACGCGGCCGTCGCGGCCTTTGAACTCGAACGTCAGCTCCATCACCGGACGCTTGTTCACGGTCATGTTCGTTGCGCGCTTGGCCGTCAGCACGCCCATCGCGAACTCACCGTTCTGCAGGAGGTGCGTGCGGCGGCGTCCGAGGAACGTGCAGAACGTGAGGACGATGTAGCCGATGAGCGGGAAGATCACGACGAACGCGACGAACGGGCTGAACTCCGCGCGGCGCATGCCTTCGATGCGCGAGCGCTCGGGATGCGTCGGATCGTATTCGACCGTCACCGCCTCGCCGTCCGGCAACTCGCGTCCCGTCACGTACGACGTGCCCGCGAACGCGCGTCCGGC
>DATELS010000345.1:0-4497 GCA_035276365.1 Thermoanaerobaculia bacterium | reverse complement strand
CCGCGCCAGCCGGCGTGGACGCCGGCGGTCCCGAGCAACGCCGCGTACATCATCTATACCTCGGGCTCGACTGGGCGGCCGAAGGGCGTCGTCGTGCAGCACGATCACGCCGCGCGGCTCTTCACTTCCACCGAGGACTTGTTCGCGTTCGGCGCGAATGACGTGTGGACGCTCTTCCACTCCTTCGCCTTCGACTTCTCCGTCTGGGAAATCTTCGGCGCGCTGCTGTACGGCGGGCGTTTGGTCATCGTCCCGTACTGGATCACGCGCAGCCCCGAGACCTTCTCGCGACTCCTCGTCGACGAGCGCGTGACGGTGCTCAATCAAACGCCGTCCGCGTTCCGCCATCTCATCGATGACGACGACCTGAAGCTGCGCCTGATCATCTTCGGCGGCGAGGCGCTCGATCCGTCGACGCTGAAGAGCTGGATCGCGCGACACGGCGATGCGCATCCGCGTCTCGTCAACATGTATGGCATCACCGAGACGACCGTGCACGTCACCTATCGCGCGATCACAGCCGCGGATACGGAACGCGCGGTCAGCCCGATCGGCCGCCCCATCCTCGACCTCTCCCTCGCGTTGCTCGACACGCGCCTGCAGCCCGTCCCGCGAGGCGCGACCGGCGAGATCTTCGTCGGCGGCGCCGGCGTCGCGCGCGGGTATCTGAATCGCGATGAGCTGACGCGCGAGCGCTTCCTCGACGATCCCTTCGGCCGCGGCGGACGCCTCTACCGCAGCGGCGATCTCGCGCGCGTCAACGGACAGGGCGAGATCGAATACCGCGGCCGCCGCGATGCGCAATTGAAGGTGCGCGGCTTCCGCATCGAGCCGGGCGAGATCGAGTCCGTGCTGCGCGCGCATCCGCGCGTACACGACGCCGCGGTCGTGCATCACGAAGAGGTCGGCCTCGTCGCGTACTACGTCGCAGACGCCGACATCGACGATCTCCGCGCCCATGCCGCGCGCTCGCTCACCGACTCCATGATCCCCGCGACGTTCCTTCGCATCGACGCGCTGCCGCTCACGCGCAACGGCAAGCTCGATCGCGCCGCGCTGCCGTCGCCCGTGGCAACGAGCGCGTTCGTCGCGCCGCGCAACGAGGTCGAGGAAACGCTGGCGAACATCTGGCGCGAGCTCCTGCCCGATGCGGACGCGATCGGCATCCACGACAACTTCTTCGAGCTCGGCGGCGACTCCATCATCGGCATGCAGGTCGCCGCGCGCGCCATCGAAGCGGGGCTGCATCTCACGCCGCGCGACGTGCATCGCCATCCCACGATCGCCGAGCTGGCCGCGATCCGCGCAACTGCAGCAACGTCGCACGACGAAGTGCAAGGCGAGCCGCGCACGCCCATCCAACTCTGGTTCGAGAAGCAGCCGCACGCCGATCCCGGCCACTACAACATGTCCCTGCTCCTCGACATCGATCCGGACACCGACGCCGAGCAACTGCGCAATGCACTCGAGACGGTCGTGCAACGCCATGACGCCTTCGACGGCCTCCGCTTCTGTGTGGCGACGGCCGCCTCGGCCGTCGACCATCCCGGCGCAAACCTCCATGCCACGCTCGCAAAAGGCCAGCTTCTCCTCGTCGCCCATCACACGCGCGTCGACGGCGTCTCCTGGCGCATCCTCGCCGACGAGCTCGAGGCCGCGTATCGCGGCGCGCCCCTGCCGCCGCCCGGCACGCCGCTGCGCGTGTGGGCGTCCGCGATCGAGCGCGCCGTCGCGTGCGGCGCATTCGACGACGAGCTCCCGTACTGGCGCTCGTTCACGCACGCGGAGCTGCTCCCGCTCGACGACGACGCGTCGCGCGATCCCGGCACGTTCGCCGATGAAGAGCACGTCATCGTCGCGATCGACGAGTCGTCGTTCGCGAAGACGCGCATCGAAGACACGCTCCTCGACGCACTCCATCGCGCGCTCGCGCAGTGGACCGGCGGCCGCGCACCGCTCATCGACGTCGAGTCTCACGGACGCGATCTCGTCCCCGACCTCGACGCCTCCCGCACCATCGGCTGGCTCACTTCCATTTACCCCCGCGACCTCGGCCGCCCCGATGCTCCTCCGCGCAACGGACAAGCATTCCTCGCCCTCGAACAGCACGGCCGTCTCTCCGGCCTCCCGCCGCGCGAGCTCCTCTTCAATTACCTGGGGCGCTTCGATCGCACGTTCCGCGGCGGCGTCCTGCGCGGGCTCGCGAGAGAGTCGAACGTCATCGAGCGCAGCCCGCGCAACGCGCGCTCGCATCTCCTCGAGATCAACGCGCTTCTCGACGACGGAGCGCTGCGCGTCGACGTCGCGTTCAGCCGCGCGCGCCATCGACGCGAAACGATCGAACGGTTCGCGGACGCATTGCGCTCCTTCGTCGAAGCAGAGGATGTGGTGGCGGCGGTGCGGTGATGACGCCCGCCAACGCCGAAGCCATCCATCCGATGTCGCCGTCGCAGCGCGGCATGCTCTTCGACGCGCTCAGCGCGCCCGCGGCGGGCATTCACATCGAGCAGTCGGTGATCCGCCTTCGCGGCGACGTCGACACGAACGCGTTCGCCGGCGCGTGGCGCGCGCTCATCCGCACGCACGCCGCGCTGCGCACGTCGTTCCTCTGGACCGACGTCGAGGAGCCGCTGCAGGTCGTCTCGCAGGACGTGACGTTCGACGTCGAGATCATCGAGACCGATCTCGATCGCTACCTCGCCGACGATCGCCGCCGCGGCTTCGACATGTCCACCGCGCCGCTGATGCGCGTCGCGCTGCTGCGTGACGGCCTGGGCGAAAGCAACGACTGGACGTGCGTCTGGACGCACCATCACATCCTCCTCGACGGCTGGTGCGTGCCGCTGCTCGTGCGCGATCTCCTCGCCGCATACGACGCGCTGCGCGACGGGAACGAGCCCGCGCTGCGCGCGCCGCGCCCGTACTCCGACTACATCGCCTGGCTGCGCGACCAGGATCTCCGCGCCGCCGAGTCGTTGTGGCGAGACTCGCTCGAGAACATCACGCGCCCGACCGCGCTCGGCCGCGAAACCACGGCGAGCCGCGATCTGCGCTCCGCGATCTCGTTCGGCGAATGCCGCGCCGCGTTCAGCGTCGCCGAGACGACCGCATTGCGCGCGACCGCGCGGCGCCAGCACCTGCCGCTGAACATCGTCGTGCAAGGCGCGTGGGCCGCGCTCCTCATGCACTACAGCGGCGACGCGAAAGTCGTCTTCGGCGCGACCATCGCCGGACGTCCCGAGGAGCTGACCGGCGTCGAGTCGATGATCGGCCTCTTCATCAACACGATCCCCGTCGCCGTCGCGCTCGACCGCTCGCTGCCGATGAACGCGTGGCTGCGCGAGCTGCACGCCGCGCAGGCCGCGCGCGAGCGCTTCGGCTACGTCGCCGCGGGACAGGTGCACGAGTGGAGCGCGGTGCCGCCGTCGCTGCCGCTCTTCGAGAGCCTGCTCGTCTTCGAGAACTTTCCGAGCGGCGCGCTGGCGTCGCGGCATCTCACGCTCGACGTCGCCGCGTCGCGCGCGGTCGGCGCGAACACGCGCTATCCGCTCAACCACATCATCGAGCCGGGCGAGGTGCTCTCGCTCTGCGCGGTGCACGATCGCGCGCGGCTCGCGAACGCCGCCTCCATCCTCGCCGATCTGCAGTTCGTGCTGCGCCTGTTCGTCTCCATGCCGTCGATCGAGCTGCGCGCGGTGCTCGACGCGCTGCGCGGACGCACTGTGCCCGAGGTCACGAAGCCGCCGTCGACGACGAACGGAGGGACGCCGAAGAACGGGACGGAGGCGCAGTTGCTCTCCGCATGGCGCGACGTCCTCGGCACCGACATCGGCACGCGCGACAACCTCTTCGAGCACGGCGGCCACTCGCTCGTGGCGACGCGCATCGCCGCGCGCCTCCCCGGCGTGCCGCTGCGCGCGATCTTCGAATATCCAACCGTCGAGTCGCTGGCCGCGCATCTCCAGCCGTCGATGAGCGTCGCGCCGCCGATCGTGCCGTGCGAAGAGCGCGGCGCGGTCTCGTTCGCGCAGGAGCGGCTGTGGTTTCTCGATCAGCTCGAACCGGGCAGCGCCGCGTACAACGTGCAGGGCGCGCTGCGCGTGAGTGACGCGGACGTCGAAGCGCTGGAGCACGCGATCACGGAGATCGTGCGCAGACACGAGATCCTGCGCACGAACTTTCGCGACGTCGATGGGCGGCCCGTCGCGTTCGTGCGCGAGCCGTTCGCCATTCGCATTCGGCGCTTCGACGGCGATTACGAAACGCTCGCACGGGAAGAACTGCTTCGCCCCTTCGATCTCGCCAACGATCCGCTGCTGCGCGTCGCCCTCGCCGGCGACGTGCTCATCGTGACGATGCACCACATCATCACCGACGGCTGGTCGAACTCCATCTTCCTCCGCGAGCTTGCCGAGGGGACCGCCGGCGTCCACGCCGGCTGGCAGGGCGGCGGCTCGCCGCCCGAGGCGGCGGCGCGGGACGCCGCCGCGCCAGCCA
>DATELS010000344.1:0-2865 GCA_035276365.1 Thermoanaerobaculia bacterium | reverse complement strand
CGCCGCTCGATGATGCGCCGGAGCTGATCATCGATGCGCCGCCGCGTACGGAGTCGCCGGTCACGCGCGTGCAGCGAAGCGCCGCGGCCGCCGCAACGAACGCGCAAGTCGCCGCGCCGTCGAACGTCGTCGCGGAAGAAGTGGCATGCGCGCCATCGGGCGAGACACCGCGAGCGTCGGCGGCACCTGCGCATCCCTTGGCCACGGAGGAACGGCCTGCGATCGCGCGGCTCTTCGCGCCGCAGACGGAGACACATGTCGTGCGCATGCCTCGCACTCTTCGCGAGTCGGTGGCGCAGCCGCGGGAGCCGGAGCCATCGGCGCCGGGCGAGCGCGCGCCGGCGTCGATTCTTGCGGCGCACGAGGCGCTGGTGCATGCGACGGATGCACATGAGCGCGTTGAGGAGGAACGGAAGGACGCGAGAGAACCGCAAATCTTCGAAGTGGCGGAAGTCGAGACGGCAACGGCAGCGACGCCTGCGCCCATCGATCGGACCCGAATCGCGAAGCCGGTCGCGAACAGCGTCGCGAATAACGCGAGCGTGCGTTCCATCGCGCCGCGCGTCGAAGCAGCGCGCGCATTGCCCGACGTCGCTTCCGCGCGGGATGCGCAGCACTCGCGACGCCGCGTGACGATCGGCAAGCTCGAACTGCAGGTGCATCAGGTCGCGCCCGCGTTGCCGCCTCCCGTCATTCGTCCGCCGCGTGTTCCCGTCGCGCCCGCGAACGCGCTCGAAGGGCATTTCCTCGACGGACTGCGGTGGAAGCTCTAGCGAGCCGGCGATGGACGAACGAAGCTATGCCGCGGTCTACGAAGTCACTCGCGGGCTTCGCATGCTCCTGCGTTCCCAGCTCTCGCAGATTGTCGCCTCCGCCGTGGTCACGCTCCTGCCGCCCGGCGACACGCTGCCCGACGCATCGGGCGTGAACCTGTACCTCTATCGCGTCGACGAGAGCGCGATGTCGCGCAACGCGCCGTGGCCGGGCGACCGCCACAACCCGCCCGGCACTCGTCCGGCGCTCGCGCTCGTCCTGTCGTACCTGCTGACGCCTCTCGGAGCCAAGCCGACCGACGACAGCTTCGACACCGGCGACGATGCGCACACGATGCTCGGCGCGGCGATGATGACGCTGCATCAGAACCCGGTCCTCACGCGCACGCACATCGCCGGCTTCGACGCCGACACGGTGTTTCCGCAATACCTGCTCGACAGCTTCGAGCAGATCACGGTCCGGCTGCAGCACACGACGCTCGACGAGCTCTCGAAGATCTGGTCGACGATCAACAAGCCATACCGGCTGTCCGTGGCGTACGAGATCTCGATCGCCGAGTTGACGCCGTCCATTCCGCCGGAAGCCGGCGGCGGCATCGTCGCGATCACCGGGGTGAACGTGATTCCGATCATGACGCCGGCGATCAGCGAGCTCGTACCGTCCATCGTCGCGCTCGCGCACGTGAACGGTGCGGTTGCCGGCAACGAAGTCGAGTTGCGTGGCTCGGGCTTCTGGATGTCCGGACGCCAACCGCTCGTGACGGTTGGCGGTACGCGCGCGACCGTGAAGACGGTGCCGCCGCCGACGAACGAGCGGATGACGATCGTGTTGCCCACATCCATCGATGCAGGTCCGGATGCGAACGTCGTGGTCACGCTCGCCGGGCGCGAATCGCTGCCGTCGACATTGGTCGTCACGCCGTGGCTCGCGCGCATCGTGCCTGTCCGCACCGCGCTTGATCCCGCACTCGGCGACGCGGATCGGAAACTCGTCCTGACCGGCATCGGCTTCGTCGCGCCGCGCGAGGTTCTGTTCACGCGCAGCGCGGGCACGACGTCGTCGAACACATTCGATGCAGGCGCGACGGACTCGCGTCTCGTCGTCACGATTCCGCCGGCACTCGCCAATGGCGCGTACGACGTCCGCGTCGTGCTGAACGACGGAAACGCCACCGCGACCAACGCACGGACGCTGCAAGTCGTCCCGCTCGTCTCGGCGATCGCGGCGGCGCGCGTGCCCGGCCCGCACGCGCAGCAGGTGCACGAGCTCACCATCGACGGCGCACGGCTTCTCGGCACGGAGATTCGTCTTCTGATCGACGGCGTATCGCACATCGTTGCTCCCGCCAGTCCGGTCAGCACGACGCATCTCGTGATCACGCTCGGCCGGTTGCTGGACGCCGGACCGCACGAAGTCGTGGTCATCGTCGACGGCAGCGTGTCGCGCGTGATTTCGCTCGAGGTCGCGCCATGAACTGGATCGAGGCGAATCAGCGCTATCTCACGGCGGCGCTCCACGAGATCCGCGCGATTCTCGAGCGACACGCGAATGCGGAGCTGCCACCCGCGGAGCCGGTCGAGTTCCCGCCGTTCGAGCCGCCCATGCAGCCGGCCGTCGAGATCCTGACCGAACGTTTTGGCCTGTCGCCGTTCGAGCGCCAAGTGCTCCTGCTCTGCGCGGGCGTGGAGCTCGACTCGTCCTTCAGCTCTCTCTGCGCCACGACGCAACTCAACAACTTGCGGCAACCGACCTTCAGCCTCGCGCTCGCGGCGTTCCCGGCCGCGCACTGGAGCGCGATCACGCCCGACGCGCCTCTGCGGCGCTGGCGACTGATCGACGTGCGCGACGCCGGCGGAGTGCCGCTCGTTTCGGCGCCGCTTTCGATCGACGAGCGGATTCTCCACTTCCTTTGCGGAATCCAGCAGGTGGACGAGCGGCTGCGCGGCGCGTTGCAGACGCTGCATTCGGCGTCTCCATCGCTCGCGGCGTCGCAGGAAGAGATGGTCGCGCGCATCGCGGCAGTGTTCGGCGGCGACAATGCGCCGGCAATTCAGTTGTGCGGCGCGGATGCCAGCGAAACGCGCGCGCTCG
>DATELS010000343.1:0-5380 GCA_035276365.1 Thermoanaerobaculia bacterium | reverse complement strand
CGCCGACCTCGGCGAAGCATTCACGCTGCCGGGCATCGATCCGACGAAGGAGAAGGCCGCGGTGCAGTCGAATCTCAACGAGCTCGCGAACTTCCAGTGCGGCGACGGCGGATTCGCGTTCTGGGCCGGCGACTGCGCTGCGACGTCGCCGTATCTCACGAGCTACGTGCTGCACGTGTATCAGCGCGCGCAGAAGCTGAAGTATGCGGTCGACGGCGACCTGCTCACCCGCGCGTACACGTACCTCGACTCGAAGATGGGCGAGCCGCCGCCCGTGAACGAGAGTTGGCGTCCGGCGTACAACGCGTGGCAGGCGTTCGCGGTGAAGGTGCTGGCGGAGGGCGGACGCAACGTCGATAGTCACTTCAATCGCGTGTTCGAGTACCGCGAGCGCACGCCGGTGTTCGGACTCGCGTTCCTGCTCGACGCGGCGCAGGCCGCGCCGAATGGACGCGCGACGCAAGTCGCGGAGCTGCGTCGTCGCATCAACAATTCGATTCTGCCCGAGGGCGGACAGGCGTTCGTCAATGAGCTGAGCGATCCGTATCTGATGTGGTTCTGGAGCTCGAACGTCCGCTCGACCGCGATCGTCCTCGGCACCTTCGTGCGCGGCGGGCAGGACGAGGAAGTGGTGAAGCGCATGGTGCGCTGGTTGATGCTCGCGCGGAAGAACGGGCGTTGGAACGACACGCAGGAGAACGCGTGGGCGCTCGAAGGACTCGTCGACTACTACCGCAAGTACGAGCGCGAGACGCCGGACTTCACCGCGACGTTGACGCTCGGCGCGGCGACGCTGGCGAAGGAAGTGTTCCAGGGACGATCGACCGAGGCGAAGACGACCGAGGTGTCGATCGACAAGGTGCAGAGCGGAACGGCCGTGTTCACGAAGGAAGGCGCGGGCACGCTCTTCTACATGATGCGTCTGCGCTACGCCGCGAACGTGATGCGCCACGAGCCGCTCGATCAGGGCTTCCACATCGAGCGCTCGTATGCGCTACAGAACGGAGGCGCGAACGCGACGTCGTTCCAGGCCGGCGATCTGATCAACGTCACGCTGCGCATCCGCACGACGAAGGAGCGGCGCTTCGTTGCCGTCACCGATCCGCTGCCCGCGGGCACGGAGCCGGTGGAAGCGTGGTTCGCGACGACGGCGATCGCGCTGCGCGAGGCGCAGCAGCAGAGCGACGCGGGCGTGCCGTGGGCGTGGTGGCTGCGCGGCGGATTCGATCACGTCGAGCGCCACGACGATCGCGTCGATCTGTTCGCGACGCGGATGTCCCAGGGCGAGCACGTGTACACGTATCTCGTGCGCGCAACGACCGCGGGCACGTTCATCGCCGCGCCGACGCACGCCGAGGAGATGTACGAGCCGGAGGTGTTCGGGCGGACGGCGACGAGCGTCGTGGAGGTCAGGAAGTGAAACGGCGTCTCGTCGTCGTCGCGATCGCGATCCTCGTCGCGGTCGCGGCGTACGTGCGCCTCGGACCGATCGATGCGTCGCTGCTCGATCCGGCGAGGCATGAGTCGCGAACGATCGTCGATCGTCACGGCGAGGTGTTGTACGAGCCGACGTCGGCGTCCGGCAATCGCGGCGAATGGTTGAAGAGTGTTCCGCCGTTGCTCGCGGATGCAACGATTGCCGCCGAGGACCGGCGTTTTTATGGACATCGCGGAGTCGATCCGATTGCGATCGCGCGCGCGACGCTGCGGAACGTTCGCGCGCGGCGCGTGCGCGAAGGCGGTTCGACAATCACGCAGCAAGTCGCGAAGCTGCTCCTCGCGTCGCGCGATCGTTCGCTGCGCACGAAATGGCGCGAGACGATACTCGCGCTGCGGCTCGAGCATCGCTACTCGAAGAAACAGATCCTCGCGATGTACCTGAACCTCGCGCCATACGGCAATCGCATCACCGGCGTCGCGCGCGCGAGCCGCGCGTACTTTGGCGTCGCGCCGGAGCAGGTCACGCCGGCGCAGGCGGCGTTCCTCGCATCGCTGCCGCAACGGCCGAGCGCGTTCAATCCGCTGCGTCATCCCGAGGTTGCGCGGGCGCGGCAGGAGATGGTGTTGCGCTCGATGGCGTCGCTCACGCCGCGGCAATTGGACGACGCATTGCGCGAGCGCCTGGTGTTCACGTCGAAGCCGCAGCCCGCGCTGGCGATGCATTTCATCGAACACCTCCCGCCCGGCACGACACGCACGACTCTCGACGCCAACCTGCAGCGCGACGTCCTCGGCATCATCGAGGCACACCGCGAGAATCTCCTGCGCCACGGTGCGCACAGCGTCGCGGTGGCGGTGCTCGACAATGCGAGCGGCGAGTGGCTGGCGTGGGAAGGCTCGGGCGATTATTTCGGCGACGACTTCGGCGGCGCGATCGACGGCGTGACGACGCCGCGCCAGCCGGGATCGACGCTCAAGCCGTTCACGTACGCGCTCGCCTTCGAGAGCGGACATACGCCGGCGACGACGCTCGACGATGAGCCATCGTCGTTCCCGACCGCGGAGGCAGGCGTGGTCTACACGCCGCACAACTACGACGGTCGCTATCGCGGACTGCTGCGCGTGCGCGCGGCGCTCGCGGGCTCGCAGAACGTGCCCGCGGTGGCGATGCTCGCGAGACTCGGACCGGAGTCGCTGCTGCGCCTCCTGCGCAACGCGGGCTTCAAGAACCTCGACCGCACCGCCGACTACTACGGCCTCGGCCTCACCCTCGGCGACGCCGAGGTGACGCTGGAGCAGCTCGTGAAGGCGTACTCGATGTTCGCGCGCGGCGGCCGTCCGCTGTTCTCGCAGCGCACGGCGTTCTGGATCACGGACATCCTCAGCGATCCGCAGGCGCGCGAGTACGCATTCGGCACGGGCGGCAGTCTCGAGTTCCCGTTTCCCGTCGCGGTGAAGACGGGAACGTCGCAGGCGTACCACGACAACTGGACGATCGGCTACACGCGCGATGTGACGGTGGGCGTGTGGGTCGGCAACTTCGATCGCTCGCCGCTGCGCGGCTCGAGCGGCATCACCGGCGCCGCGCCGATCTTCAACGCGGTCATGCTCGCGGCGATGAAACGCGCGCGCGGCGCACTGCCGATCGGCGACACGACGCCGATCGTCGCGCCGCCGCCCGACGTCGCGCCGGTCTCGATCTGCGCACTCTCGGGCGCGGGTCCGACGACGTCGTGCCCCGCGGTACAGAAGGAGTGGATGCCCGCGCACACAACGCTGCCGCTCTGTTCCCTCCACACACCCAAGCCCCACGCCCGCCCGTTCGCGATCACAACCCCCGCGAACGGCGCGACGTACATGATCGATCCCACGCTACGCACCGAGTTCCAAACCTTGCGCCTCCGCGCGACGACTCCGGTCGCATGGCGCGTCGACGGCAAGCCGCACGCGTCCCACGAGTGGCCGCTGCAACCCGGCGCGCACACCATCACCGCGGTGACGGCGAAGGGCGAGGCGCAGTCAGTGAAGATTTACGTGAAGTAGTAAAATGCTACCGCTATGGGAATGCCGGTCAAACTTTCGGATGACCTCGTTCAGCAGGCGCGCGAGGAGGCCAAGGCGGCCGATCGCTCCATTACGTCGCAGATCGAGCATTGGGCGCGGCTCGGACGCTCCGTCGAAACCGTGCTTCGCCACGACGACGTCGTCGCATTGAAACGTTCCGACGAAGTGCCGATCGGTCATGCGAGCAAACGTGTGATTCTCGCAGCGCTGCGAGCGCTCGCGTCAGGCGAGCCCCAACGCGAGCTTGCGTCCATACTGATGCGAGGTCGCGTTGTGTATCAGGACGACGGCAGCGGCGGCGTCGAGCGAATCGAACGCGATGGAACGCGGAGTGTCGGCCGCCTCGTGGGGAGAAAGTTCATCGCCGAAGAGCGCAAAGCGCGCAAGCGATGAGCACGCGAAAGACCGGCCGCGCGATTCGCGAGCTGATCGCGACGACGGAGCGCCTGATCGTCGTCGTCGCCGGTTCAAATGGTGCCGGGAAGACGACGTTCGTCGAGACCATCCTGCATCCGCTCGGCATTCGCGTTGTGAATCCCGACGCGATCGCGCATGCTTTGTTCCCAGATGCTCCCGTGGAAGCGGCGTACGAAGCTGCTCGTGCTGCCGATGTCGTACGCGCAGATCTCGTTCGGCGGCACCTGTCGTTCTGCACCGAGACAGTGTTCTCCGATCGCGAGGGCGCGAAGCTCGCGTTCCTTCGGAAGGCGCGGGAGCGCGGTTATACCGTCATTCTTGTTTTCATCGGACTCGCGAGCAGCGACCTTGCGATCGCGCGTGTGATGCAGAGAACGGAAGACGGCGGTCACGATGTCCCCGATCAGAAAATCCGCGAGCGATTCCCGCGTACGCTGGAGAACTTGCGCGAGGCGCTCGAGTTCGTCGATCACGCATTTCTGTTCGACAACAGTTCCGCTGAGTCGCCGTATCGCTTCGTCGCGGAGCTTCGGTCCGGCCGCGTCGTGAAGCGCGGCACGTTCCGGCCTCGCTGGTGGCCGCGCCGCTAGAGCTGCCGCTTCACCAACACGCTCGCGCGATCCCGCAACTGATGCGCGAGCGAGCGCTCGTTCCAGCGCTCGAGCGTCCACTGTTCCGCGCCGCTCAGGTCCGACTCGAATGCGTGTGCGAGCTCCGTGGCCACGTCGCGGTCGTAGATGGCGACGCTGATCTCGTCGTTGATGCGGAACGAGCGCGGGTCGAAGTTCGTCGAGCCGACCGTGCACCACTCGCGGTCGACGACCATCACCTTCTGATGAATGCCGGAGCGCGTGTACTCGTAGATTGTCGCGCCGGCGCGGAGGAGCGGGCCGTAGTAGTAGTGACTCGCGTGCTGCACGACCGGGAAGTCGCTCGTGCCCGACGTCGGCAGCATGAGTCGCACGCGTACGCCGCGGCGAACCGCGTCCGCGTACAAGCGCACCGCGTGGCGGTCGGGGATGAAGTACGGGTTCTGCAGGATCAGCTCGCGACGCGCGGCGGCGATGCCGAGGTAGTAGAGGCGTTGGACGGCGGTGGTGGTCTCGGGAGGCGCGGCCCAGGCCACGTGCATCGGAATCGTTCCCGCCTCCGGTAGCTCGGGAAAGTACGCGTCGCCGACGAGCGCGCGGCGATTCACCTTCACCCAATTTTCGAGAAACGCCGTCTGCAGCTCGCCGACAACCGGACCTTCGAATCGTGCGGCCGTGTCGCGCCAGCCGCCGCCGCGGCCGCTGCCCCACATGTCCGCGATGCCGTGTCCGAACGTGTAGCCGACCCGCCCGTCGAGCACCGCGATCTTGCGGTGATCGCGGTTGTTGTAGAAGCCGAGCTCCCGCAGCCGCGCGCGATGATAGACGCGGAAGTCGACGCCGCCCTTTCTGAGCTGCGCCCACACCGA
>DATELS010000342.1:0-8333 GCA_035276365.1 Thermoanaerobaculia bacterium | reverse complement strand
TGGGCGCGATCTCGCAGGACTTTCCGCCGTATCCCGAGTACGCGCTCTCGCGCGGCTGGCAGGACCAGCTCGTCGTCCGCTATCTCATCGGAAAAGACGGACGCGTGAAAGAGGTGACGGTGATCGAGCCGCCGGAGCGCTCGGAGTTCACGCGCGTCGCGCTCTCGACGATCCGCCACTGGCGCTTCCATCCGTTCCGCGATGAGAAGGGCGAGCCGAAGGAAGTCATGCACGAGCTTACGGTGCAGTTCAAGATCGCGCGACGCCATAGCTGATTCTTTGGGCGCATCGTTTGCGACATACGGAAACGTGCCCATCGACGTCCTCCGGTTCCCCTACAAAAACGAGCTCCTCCTTCCGGTAGCCGGACTCGAAGCCGAGTTCAAGGTCTTCGTCGACGAACGAGAGATCGTGCCCGAGGAGTATTGGCGGACGCCGGCGGCATTCATCGCGCGACCGGTGTTGCAGCGCAGTCGAAAGTCGTCGCTGTTGCCGACCGGCGGCGCGGTCTACTTCGACGGCGGCGTGCTCGAGGTCGTCACGCCCGTGATCGAGCTCGCGCCGCAGTGCACGGCGCGCGTCGTGCGCAGTCTGTGGGAGCAGATCGGCTTCGTGCGCGATCAGCTCGACGCGTGGGAGAAGCGCAGCGCGCACACCGTGCGCTTGCAGGCGTTCAGCGCGCACTTCAACATCTCGTACGAGCTCGCGCGCGAGGAGCGCGGACGCGATCGCACGATTCAGAAGCTGGCGATGCTGCTCGCGCACCTCTTGCCGATTCCGGTGATCGCCGTCGGACTGAACGCGAAGTCGAGCGGCGTCGGCGTGCGTCCGCGTCGCGACCGCATCGAGATCACGCTCGACTTCACGCCCGATCCCGGACTCATGGCCGCGACCGCGGCGCTGATCGTCGGCATCGCGCGCGACGTCATCGCCTGGCCTTCGTATCGCGTCGAAGAGCTCGCGCGTCGCGGCATTCCGTCGATCGAGGGACTCGTCCCAGGCAAGCATCCGACGCGCAACGGCTGGGTCGCGCGCGACTTTCACTTCCCGCGCAATCCGTTCGCGACCGCGCCCGACGATCGCGTGTGGCGCGTGAGCGATGGACGCACGCTCTCGATGCGCGAGATGGCGCGCGAGATCGCGTCCGCGTTCCGCGAGTCGATCGAGCGATGGTCGGATCCGTACAGCGTGCGCGTGCTCGACGCGGTGCTCGGCGGCGAGATGCCCTCACTCCTCGAATTGCCGGCGCGTCCCGCGGCGTATGAAGACGTCGGCCGCGCGGTTCGCTGGGGTGACACGCTGCCCGAATTGCAGCGCGACGCGACGCAACGCCGCCGCGCGGACGCGGAGTCGCACGCGCCGCCATGGCGCGGCGAGGCGCTCGATCGACGCAAGCGCGTCATGCTCCCGCCGCGCGTTGAACGCAGAAGCAAGAACGAGCGTCGCGCGCTCACCGATCGCGCTGCCGCACCGCGCCTCTCACGCTCCCAGTACGAGCGCGTCTTTCGCCAGCTCGGCAGCGGCAAACAACTGCGCATCGGACGCGAGCTGCTGACGCCCGTCAGCGTCAAAGGCTGGTACCACGCCGTCTTCCGCAACGCCCGCGGCGAGGAGCGCGTGCTCTCCATCGATCAGGTGCTCGAGCACATGGACGGCTGGCGGCAATGAGTGTCGAGTCCGTTATATCCTCACGGTCGATGGACGACGCACTGACCACGATCTACACCGCGCACGTGACCGTGCAGAAGCTTCGGCACGACCTCGCGCTCAACGACTCGAAATTCGATCACGCCGTGATCTTCTCCGGCGCGCTGCACTACCAGTTCCTCGACGACATGGCGTACCCGTTCAAGCCGAACCCGCACTTCAAGTCGTGGGTGCCGGTGACGAACAACCCGAACTGTTTCGTCGTCTACACGCCCGGCCTCAAGCCGAAGCTCCTCTACTTCCAGCCGGTCGACTACTGGCACAAAGTGGCGGACAAGCCGAACGACACATGGGTGGAGAAGTTCGAGCTCGTGATGATCGCGGACGTCGAAGAGGCGCGCCGCTACATGCCGAAGGGACGCATCGCGTTCATCGGCGAGTGGGATTCGCGCTTCGCCGAGTGGGGTGACTTCACGCCGAATCCCGAGGCGGTGCTGAACGGCCTGCACTTCGATCGCGCGCGGAAGACGGAGTACGAGATCGAGTGCCTCCGCCGCGCGAACATTCGCGGCGCGCGCGGACACGTCGCCGCCGAGCGCGCGTTCCGCGAAGGCAAGTCGGAGTACGAGATTCACCTCGACTACGTCCGCGCCGCGGATCACGTCGACGAAGAGCTGCCGTACGGCAACATCATCGCGCTCAACGAAAACGCGTCGACGCTGCACTACTACCATCACACGCGCGACCGCATCGATGACGCGAACCTGCATTCGTTCCTCATCGACGCGGGCGCGGATTACAACGGCTACGCGAGCGACATCACGCGCACGTACTCGAAGCGCGACGACGAGTTCAAGGAGCTGATCGACGCGATGGATGTGATGCAACGCGAGCTCGTCGACGCGTGCCGTCCGAACGTGAACTATCCCGACATCCACATCCTCGCCCATCGCAAGGTCGGCGAGATCCTCGCGCGCTTCGGCTTCTTGCGCGACCTCGACGCGGACGGCGCGTTCGACCGCCGCATCACCTCCGCTTTCCTCCCCCACGGCGTCGGCCACCTCCTCGGACTCCAGGTGCACGACGCGGGCGGCTTCATGGCCGATCGCACGGGACGCACGATCGCGAAACCCGATGGGCATCCGTATCTGCGCCTCACGCGCGTCGTCGATCCGGGTTGGGTCTTCACGATCGAGCCCGGCTTCTACTTCATCGACTCGATCCTCGGCGACCTTCGCAAGAGCGACAACGCGCGCTTCGTGAACTGGGACAAAGTCGAGACGTTCCGCAAGTACGGCGGCATCCGCATCGAGGACGACGTGCTGATCACGGAGACGGGCAACGAGAACCTGACGCGCCTGGCCTTCGCCGATGTGGCCTGATCTCACGCGCGAGCTCGCCGAGGTGCTGCATGTGCTGTCGGCGATGATCACGCCGGCGGTGCTCATCCTCGCCTCGAGCTCGCTCTTGATCACGACGTCGAGCCGCTCCATTCGCTGCGTGGATCGCGTCCGCGAGCGCGCCGAAGAGCTGCAAGCCCTCGGCAAAGGCACGGACGAAGGGACGGAGCGCCGTCGCCAGCATCTGTTCAAACAACTCGAGATCAACACGCGACGCGCGCGCCTCCTTCAACGCGCGATGGGCCGTCTCTACCTCGGCATCAGCTTCTTCATCGGCACGAGCGTGGCGATCGGCGTCGTGTCGCTCGTGAATGTTCCGATGGCGTGGATCCCGCTCGTCCTCGGCTTCATCGGCGCGGGATTGCTCTTCTCCGCGAGCATCTACCTCATCATCGAGTCGCGCTTCGCGATGGCGACGACGTACGAGGAGATGGACTACATCACGCGCAATTACATGAGCTGATGGAGTTCGCGCTCTTCGTTCTCGCGGGATTCCTGGCGCAGATGATCGACGGCATGCTGAGCATGGGCTACGGCGTGAGCGCGACAACGCTGCTCCTCGCGCTCGGACTCCCGCCCGCGGCCGCGAGCGCGAGCGTGCACACGTCCGAAGTCGTGACGACGGCGTTCGCCGCGTACAACCATTGGCGCGTGGGAAATGTGATCGCGTCGTGGGTGAAGAAGCTGCTCATCCCCGGCGTGTTGGGCTCGATCGCCGGCGCGTATCTGCTGACGAGCATTCCTGCTGAGGTGATCAAACCGTTCGTGGCGATCTATCTCGTCGCGATGGGTATTGTGATTTTGTACAAGGCATTTCGCGGACGAGCGGAGGGCGAGTCGCACGCGCACATCGTGCCGCTGGGACTCGTGGGCGGCTTCTGCGACTCCGTGGGCGGCGGCGGATGGGGACCGATCGTCGCGGGGACGTTGCTCGCGCGCGGGAATCCGCCGCGCACGACGATCGGGTCTGTGGCTTTCGCGGAGTTCTTCGTGACGTTCGCCGCGTCGGCGACGCTGCTGACGACCATCGGCGTGCGCAATTGGATGCCCATCGCGGGACTGGCGATCGGCGGCGCGATTGCGTCGCCGATCGCCGCGCGCCTCACAGGACGCATTCCCGCGAAGCCGCTGATGATTGCCGTGGGCGTGCTCGTGATTCTGCTCAGCCTGCGGACGCTGCTCAGAATGCCGTGAGGCTCAATCGCACGCCGGCGGCAGTTTGTTGATGCACACGCGAATCACACAGCACTCCTTCAGGTCGGTGCCATAGGCCTGCAGCAAGAGGCACAACGACTGTCCGGCGCTGACACCAGTCAGATGCAACGTCACAGTCGTCTGCGCTCCGGGCGCGAGATTGAGTGGCAGAATCTGCGGCGTCGCCGTGCCGGCCGACGGCATGACGAAGACCTGCTGAATCGTCACGCTCGTGTTGTTCTGCAGGGTGAACGTGTACGAGTACGCGCCCGGACCATCGCATTTCGCGACGCCGTTCGTCGCGATCATGCAGCCGCATTCCGGCAGCTTGAAGCAGCGCTCGACCATGCAGCACGTGCGCGCCTCGAGGTCCTGCAGGAAGAAGCGCAAACAGACCTGTTGTCCCGCGGTGCCTCCCGAAATCGTCACCGGGATGGATGCGGATTGCCCAGGATTGAGCACCTGCGGCACGACGCCCGGCGACACTGTGTAGGTCGCACCGGGTGGCGGCGCGATGACGACGAACTGCGTCGTGTGTCCCGACGTATTCGTGATATTCGCAATGAGCGTGTATGTTCCGCCCGGCCCGCACTTCACGCCTTCAATGCCCGCTTTCATGCACTCGTCTTCGACGCAGGCCTCGCGATAGCGCACGAACCCCTCGTCGAAATTCATGTTGTTGTCCATGGAGACGACGAACGAGTACGTCTGACCGGCAACCATCGTCGCGGTGTACGAAACCGGCGTCCATGGATCCGTCGCGGAATTGCCGGCCGGTAACGTCACAGTGTTGGTCACGCCCACAATGGCGCCGGACGTGCCCACGCCTTTGCGCAGCGTCACTGTCGCCGTGCCGGAGGAATCGGCGCGCGTCGAGAACGAGCCGCCGAACACCACGACGCCGTCGCATTTCGGCGTGAAGCTCTGATAGAAATCATTGGAGCCGTTCGCGATGTCGAGATAGTGCTGCGGAATCCCCGCGCCGGGATGCGTCGCGTCGGACTCCGGCCCGTTGTTGCTGTAGTTGTATCCGCCCGGCCCATCCACTTGCACGACATTGGGCTGATTGCCGCTGCCAAAGACCCACGGCGGCGCGGGATGATTGATGTTGTTCCCATTGACGAGCGCCGGCGGTCCGCTCGATTCGAAATCGCCGTTCACGAGCACGTTCTGCGCAAACGCGTTCGCGACGACACAACAGACAAACAAGAACCCGACTGCGATTCTGGACATGACCCTCTCCTTTCGCTACCTGTTTCAGTAGTGATGGAGAGGCAGAAATCGTTTCACGAGGCGCAGCGACTTCTCGAACAGCTTTTTGTTCTCCGGCTTGTACGTCCAGGTCGAGCGTCCGGAGGGATGCGGGAGCACGACGACATTGAACGTGTGACCGGCGCGCGTCAGGCGATGCAGACGGCCGACTGAGTCCTTCAACTCGGAAATGCCGAGGAGCTGCTTGGCCGCGAGAGTGCCGACGGCGATCACGAGCTCCGGCTTCAAGAGCGCCAATTCGCGATCGAGATGCGCCGCGCAGTTCGCGATCTCGCGTTCATCGGGAACGCGATCGCCGCCCGCCTTCGGATCGCGTCCCGGAAAGCAGCGAATGACCGCGCTGATCCATATCCGCTTGCGAAACTCTTCCTCGCTGATGCCGACGTACTGCTCGAACCACGCGAAGAGGCGCTTGCCCGCCGTGAACGCGAACGGGCGCAGTTCCACAACCTCGCGCGGACCCGGCGCCTGCCCGACGAGCATCACGCGCGCGTCCGGCACGACGCCCGTGATCGGCGTCCCGATCACGTTCGGACACGCGCGGCAGGCGAAGAGCGCCTCGACATGAGCTGCAAACTGGTCGTTCATCGGCTACGATCACGAACAACAATGCGGCGCGCCGGAATCGTCCTGCTGTTTCTCTTCGTGCCCCTTACCGCCTCCGCGTGGACGCGCGCGTCGGACGAGCGCATCGCGAAGAAAGCGGCCGCGCTCGCTCCGCCCGACCTGCGCATGATGTTCGAGCGCTTCGAGGGCGACTACAAGCTCGGCCTCGAGCAGGCGCAGTCGGACGAAGAGCGCGGCTCGCACCACTACTTCGTGCTCTCGCGCGAAGGTCACCTGCGCGAGAAGATCGAGCGCGAGACGCAGGGCGCGATTCAGGCGATCCGCAATGGCGAGCCGATGAGCATGGTCATCCAGCGCCTCGGCGTCGTCGCGCATCTCATCTCCGACGCGAACAATCCGTTTCACGTCGCGAACGACGATCCGCGCAGCCCCGCGTCGCACAACGACTTCGAGCAGTACTTCGAGCGGCGCCTCGCGAAGTTCCCCACCGTCTTCTACGGCCTCGACCCGCAGTTCCGCCTTGGCACGTACCTCGACAAAACGTTCGCGCGCTCCGCGAAGTTCGCGCCGCTGATCGCCGAGGAGTATGGGAGGGGCGGAGTGGCGCGGACGTCGGCGGACTTCGACGATCGCAGCACCGCGTTCGGCGTCGCGTCCGTCAGCTACTCGCGCGCGGTGACCGACCTCGTCAACGTCTACTACTACATCTGGAAGGAAGCCGGCGGCGACGTTCGCTCGGCCGCGCTCATGCGCGAGGGCAACCTGCAACTGAATGGCTCCCGCTAACACGATCACACGCGCCATCCTCTCCGTCTCCGACAAAACCGGCATCCTCGATCTCGCACGCGCGCTCACGTCGCGCGGCGTGGAGATTCTCTCGACCGGCGGCACCGCGAAGCATCTCAGCGACGCGGGCGTGCCGGTCACGCCGATCGCGCAATGGTCCGGCGCACCGGAGATCCTCGGCGGGCGCGTCAAGACGCTGACTCCTAAAGTCTTCGGAGCGATTCTCCACGACCGCGGCAATCCCGATCACCTCGCCGACGTCGAGCGCCTGGGCATCCCCGGCATCGATCTCGTGGTCGTGAATCTCTATCCGTTCGAGACCACGATCGCGAAGGAAGGCGTCACGTTGGCCGAGGCGGTGGAGCAGATCGACATCGGCGGCCCGTCGATGCTTCGTGCGTCGGCGAAGAATCACAAGCACGTGGTCGTGCTCTGCGATCCCTCGATGTACGCGGAGTTCCTCGGCGAATTCGAGAGCGGCGCGATCTCGGACGACTTCCGCCTGAAGTGCGCGATGAAGGTGTTCGAGAAGACGAGCGCCTACGACGCGGCGATCGCCCGCTATCTCGGCAGCGACCGCAGAACGCTGCAGCTCGAGAAGTTTCAGGACCTGCGCTACGGCGAGAATCCGCATCAGAGCGCGGGCTTCTACGTCGCGCCGGGCGACACACCATTCGAGCAGTTGCAGGGCAAGGAGCTGTCGTACAACAACCTGCTCGATCTCGACGCGGCGATGCGACTCGCGCACGCGTTCGCCGAGCCGGCGATCGCGATCATCAAGCACACGAACCCGTGCGGCGTCGCGCGACGCGACGTGCTCGCCGACGCGCTGCGCGCGGCGATCGAGTCCGATCCGGTATCCGCGTTCGGCGGCATCATCGGCGCGAATCGCGCGTTCGATGGCGATTCTGCGCGCGCGGTCGCCGATCTCTTCCTCGAAGTCATCGTCGCGCCGTCATTTACGGACGAGGCCCGCGACGTGCTGGCGAAGAAGAAGAACCTGCGTTTGATCACGTCCGCCCCGCCGCGCATTGGCGACGACATCCGCTCCGCCTCGGGCGGCCTGCTCATTCAGTCCGCGGATCGTGTGAGCGGTCGCGACGCGTGGAAGGTCTCGACCGAACGACAGCCGAGTGCCGAGGAGATGGCGGGACTCGAGTTCGCGTGGATCGTCTGCGCGCACGTGAAGTCGAACGCGATCGTGCTCACGCGCGAATCGCAGAGCGTGGGCATCGGCGCGGGACAGATGAGTCGCGTCGACGCGGCGAAGGTCGCGATCCTGAAATCGATGCTCCCCGTCGCCGGCACGTTCGCGGCGTCGGACGCATTCTTCCCCTTTCGCGACGGACTCGATCTCCTCGCCGACGCCGGCGTGCGCGCGGTCATTCAACCGGGCGGCTCCGTGCGCGACGCGGAAGTGATCGCGGCGGCGAACGAGCGCGGCATGACGATGGTCTTCACGGGCGA
>DATELS010000341.1:0-2286 GCA_035276365.1 Thermoanaerobaculia bacterium | reverse complement strand
GCTCGCCGAGTCCGTGCTGCATGACGCTCGTTCTGCGTGATCTCGTCCTGCCGCTCGCGGACTTCACGCTCGAAGTAACGGTCGAGATGCGCGCGCGCTCGACCGCGCTCTACGGACCCTCGGGCGCGGGGAAGACGTCGCTGCTCGAAGTGATCGCCGGCTTGCGCACGCCAGCGTCAGGGACGATCACGCTCGATGGCCGCACGATCTCGAGTCTCCCGCCGCGGCTCCGGCGCATCGGCTACGTGCCGCAGGATGACGCGCTCTTTCCTCATCTCTCCGTACGGCAGAACATCGTCTACGGCTCGCGCGAGCGCGATGATGCGCAGGTCATCGACATGCTCGAGATCGGACATGTGCTCGATCGCGGCGTGAAGAAACTCTCCGGCGGCGAGCGCAAACGCGTCGCGCTCGCGCGAGCACTGCTGACGCGTCCCGAGCTGCTGCTCCTCGACGAGCCGCTGACCGGCGTCGACGTCGCGCTGCGTGATCGCGTGCTCGAATACCTCGTGCGCGTGCACGACGAGCTCGCGGTGCCGACGATCTACGTCACGCATCAGATGGACGAAGTCCGCGCGATGTGCGACGAGATCGTGAGGATCGAGCGCGGACGGATCGTCGAGACGCGCGCGATTTAGACGAACGCCGCGGCGAGATATGCAAGCACCGGCACCTCGTGCTGGCTCGCGGGGTCGGCGTAGTGATGCGATAGCTCGTACGACGCGTTCATGTTCGCCAGCGCGGCGGGGACGGCGTCGCGCATCGGCGGCGAGAGTCGCGGGAGCACGGACTGGCAGACCGCGAGCACCGAGCGCGCGAGCACGCTGCCGCGCAATGCGTCGAGGTCGCCCGCGACTTCGCGATTGCGCACGCCGGTCACGCGCATGGTCACGCTCACGTCGGCGATGGGCATGGAGATCTGGCGCACCAACGCGCCTTCGACCGCGGCGACGGCGAAGAGATCGGTGTCCGCGTCGAGCGCGACCTGCGCGATCGACGCGATCCACTGCGGCAGCTCGCGCACGCTGCGCTGCGTCCGCACGAGGTCGAACAGCACGCGCGCGTAGTAGTGCAGCGCGAAGCGGAACACTTCCTCCTCGCGGAGCGCGGCCGGCGTGTCGTCGATCTCGACCGAGAAAAGCCCGCCCGGGCCCGCGACGATGCGGGCCCGGACGAGCACATTGGGCTCACCTGAGGTCATCAATAGAGGTCGTTCTTGCCGGCGATGTCGTCGGCTTCGAGCGTGCGGTTCGCCGTGTTGCAGGAGCTGACGGACGGATACATCGTCGCGCCGGCGACGCTGGAGTGTCCGAGTCCGATCACGTGGCCGACCTCGTGGGTCATGATGCCGTCGATGTCGTACTCACCGCTGCAGGCGTCGGTCTCGCGCGACGAGAAGTAGTTGTAGCGCTGGTTCGTGTAGACGTCGGCGTCGGTGATCGTGCTGCCCGAGTAGTAGCCGGTCAGCGTCGCGGCGAGGCAGGAGCCCGTGCAGACGTGGCCGTTGCTGTTCAGCGTGATCGTCGCCGGCGCGCTGCCGCGCACGGCGGGCGACGACGTCGAGCTCGAGCTGATGATGCCCCACGCCTTGATCGCGCCGACGACCGCGGTGACACCGCCGTCTCCATCGGTGATCGTCGAGTTGCCCTGGTTGTAGACGCGGACCGTGATCGGCGTCGTCGCCCACGTGCGGCGCGGCGAGAGGAGCGTGTACGCCATCATCGGCTCGGCGGCCGCGACGACGAGAATCGTGGCGATGGCGAGAGTGAGAATGTTTTTCTTCAACGTTACTTTCGTCATGGCTTCGTTCTCCTCTTACTGGCGATCGGTCTGGAAGTCGGTGGTGCGCGAGACGCCCGCGCGCGCGGCTTCGATCATGCCCGCGAGCTCGTCGATCGAGAGCGCCGGCGAGTCGTCGTCGAGGCTGTTGACCTCGATGCGCGAGCGGCCTTCGCGCGCCTCACCCTGATGCACGGGATCCGCAACGGCGAACTCTTTGCCGCCGCGATTGCGGACGAGGAACTTGCCCTGGTTGAATGCATGGATGCGCAGCTCGGCGCCTCCGTCATCCCACGGAGCGAGGAAGAGCACCACTTCTTCGTTCGAGCGCACCATCGGGAAGCCGACCGCTTCCATCGTGTAGCCGTCGACCGTGCCGCCGACCTCGCGCACGACGAGCGTGTCGGGTCCGGTGGCTTCGCCGAAGTACCGCTGCACGCGAACCGTCGCGTACGTGTAGATCATCTCGTGCGCGTCATCCCACGCACTCCAGGTGTTGACGACCGA
>DATELS010000340.1:0-3218 GCA_035276365.1 Thermoanaerobaculia bacterium | reverse complement strand
GCGCTGACGCTGTCCGCGCAGCCGCGGCGCGAGCGGCAGGCGCCGGTGGTGATGGTCGCGGGCGCGATCGCGTTGCCGCGCCGCGCGAAACGCCGCGTCGTGTACGACGCGAATCACGGCGAGGAGCTGCCGGGCCGCCGCGTGCGCTCGGATCGCAGCGCCGCGTCGCGCGACTCCGCGGTGAACGAGGCGTGGGACGGCGCGGGGAAGACGTTCGAGTACTTCCGCAAAGTGCATCGACGCCGATCGATCGACGATCGCGGCATGCGCATCGAGTCGACCGTGCATTTCGGCGATGCGTTCAGCAATGCGCACTGGAACGGCCGGCAGATGATTTACGGAGACGGCGACGGGAAATACTTCCATCGATTCACGTCGTCGCTCGATGTGATCGCGCACGAGCTGACGCACGGAGTGACGCAGTACGCGGCAGGACTTGGCACGAGCGGGCAGACGGGCGCGCTCGCGGAGCATTTCTCCGACGTCTTCGGCGTGCTGGTGCGGCAGTACTGGCTGAAGCAGACCGCCGCGCGCGCGAGCTGGGTGGTGGGCGCGGACCTGCTCACGCGTCGCGTGCACGGACACGGAATCCGCTCACTGAAAGCCCCCGGCACCGCGTACGACGATCCCATCCTCGGACGCGATCCGCAGCCGTCGCACATGCGCGGCTACGTGAAGACGCATGGTGACGATCGCGGCGTGCACGTGAACTGTGGCATCCCCAACCATGCCTTCTACCGATTGGCGATGCTCCTCGGCGGACGCGCGTGGGAGGTGGCCGGACGGATCTGGTATCGCGCGCTGACGATGGAGCTCGGTCCGCGCTCGCGCTTCCAACACTGCGCTGACGCGACCGCGCGCGCCGCGGGTGAGTTGTACGGCCGCGGCAGCGAGCCGCAGGACGCGGTGGTCACGGCCTGGAACGCGGTGGGGATCGACGTGTCGGAGTCCGCGCTCGAGCCCGCGCCGATCGTGTTCGAGCCCGCCGCGGAGTTGCCCGAGTTCGCGTAGGGGAGTTCCGGGGAGCTGGAGCGTAAGCTGCTACTCTCTCCCCGCGTGGCGGACGGCGACGAGATTGATGTTCAGGAACTGGCGATGCTCGTGCGCCGTCTCGATCGCCAGCGCCGCGCGCGCACCGCGGCCGACGCGATCGCCGAACACGCCACCGGCGACCTCTACGACAAGCAACAACACCTCAAACTCCTGCAGACGGTCGCCGTCGCCGCGAACGAGTCGCGCTCGCTCGACGAGGCGCTGCAGGCCGCAGTCGATCAAATCTGCTCGCACTTTCATTGGCCGGTCGGCCACGCGTACCTCGCCATCGGCGCGACCTCCATCCTCACGCTGAGCGACATCTGGTACCTCTCCGACCTCGCGCGCTTCGAGCGCTTCCGCCACGCGCTCGAGACCACGCTCATCGCGCCCGCGACGAGCGTCGCCGGCCGCGCGCTGCACTATCGCGGGCCGATGACCGCGAGCGACGTCGCCGCAATGCTCCCGCTTCCGCTGTCCGTCGCCGCGCGCGACGCCGGCCTGCAAGCCGCGCTCGCGTTTCCGGTGATGGGTGTCGAGGCGCCGCTCGCCGTCCTCGAGTTCTACACCGCCGAGGCGATCGAGGAGAGCGAGATGCTCTTCGACGTCATCCGCAAAATCGGCGAGCTTCTCGGCAAGGCGCAGATGCGCACGCTCGCCGGCGCCACGCTGCGGAGATCCGAGGAGCAGTATCGGTTGCTGTTCGAAGGGAATGCGAATCCGATGTGGATTCACGATCCCGACTCGCTCGAGCTCATCGAAGTCAACGACGCCGCGGTCGCGCATTACGGCTACACGCGCGACGAGCTGCTGCGGATGACCATCGCCGATCTGCAACCGGAGGCCGAGCGCGATCGCGTCGCGCGCGACGCGAGGATGCACGTCGTCAAGAAAGACGGCGGTGTCATCACGGCGGAGATCAGCGGCTTCGACGTGCGCCTGCCCGGACGCCGCGGCCGCATCATGATGGCCGTCGACACGAACGAGGGTCGCCGCGCCGCCGACGAGTTGCGCGAGTCCGAGCGCCGCTTCCGCGAAATGCTCGACACGATCGAGCTGACCGCAGTGCTGCTCGACATCGTCGGCACCGTCACGTACTGCAATCCGTTTCTGCTGCGCGTCACCGGCTACACGCGCGACGACGTCCTCGGCCGCAACTTCTTCGACGTCTTCGCGCCGGAGGAGCGTCGCGCCGCCGCGTCGCGCGCGTTCGTGAGCAACGTCGGACGCGGCGTCATCGGCGCGCATGATGAGTACGAGATCGTGACGCGCACCGGCGAGCGGCGCATGATCCTCTGGAACAGCACGATCCTGCGCAACGCGGAAGGCAGCATCCTCGGCGTCGCGAGCATCGGCTCCGACGTCACCGAGCAGCGCGTCGCGGAGAAACAGCTTCTCTACAACGCGTTTCATGACGCGCTCACGCATCTGCCGAATCGCGCGCTGTTCCTCGATCGCGTCGAGCACGCGCTGAGCCGCGTGCGCCGCGACGAGCGTCACGCGTTCGCGGTGCTCCTCCTCGACGTCGATCACTTCAAGAACGTCAACGACTCCCTCGGACACGCCGCGGGCGATGAGCTGCTGATCGAGATCGGCGCGCGGCTGTCGCGTTCCGTGCGCGCCGCGGACACCGTCGCGCGTTTTGGCGGCGACGAGTTCACGGTGCTCATCGAGAAAGTCGCCGACGCCACCGACGCCACGCGTACCGCCGCGCGCATCCAGGAAGAGATCTCCGCGCCGTTCCGCCTCGTCGTCAACGAAGTCGAGAGCGACATCTTCACGTCGGCGAGCATCGGCATCATCGTCGCGGGCAAGGAGTACGAGACCGCCGAGCAGATCGTGCGCGACGCGGACACCGCGATGTATCGCGCGAAGGCGCAGGGACGCTCGCGATCGGAAATTTTCGACGCGACGATGCGCGCCGAGGCGGTGGCGCGGCTGCAGCTCGAAACGGATTTGCGGCACGCGATCGAGCGCGAGGAGCTCGTCGCGTTCTACCAGCCGATCGTGCGCCTCGGGTCGCGCGAAGTCGTCGGCTACGAGGCGCTCGTGCGCTGGCGCCATCCGACGCGCGGCCTGATCTCGCCCGCCGAGTTCATCCCGCTCGCGGAAGAATCGGGCATCGTCGTGCACGTCGATCAAACGGTGCTCGGCGCGGCGTGCGTGCGCGCGTCGCACTGGTCCGA
>DATELS010000339.1:0-9298 GCA_035276365.1 Thermoanaerobaculia bacterium | reverse complement strand
TGCCGCGCCGCAAGTGGCTCATCACGGGCGCGGGCGGCATGCTCGGCACCGACCTTCGCGACGAGCTGACCGCGCGCGGTGAAGACGTCGTCGCGCTCTCCCGGAACGATCTCGACATCACGGACTCGCGCTGCGTGAACGCGGCGGTCGAGGAGCACGCGCCGTCGATCGTCGTCAACTGCGCGGCGTACACGAAGGTCGATCTGGCGGAGAGCGAAGAGAGCGCCGCGAACGCGATCAACGGGTCAGCGGTGGAGATGCTCGCGCACGCGGCGAACGAGGCGAAAGCGCTGCTGGTCACGGTCTCGACCGACTTCGTCTTCGACGGCACGAGCACGACGCCGTACGACGTCACCTCGCCCACTCGCCCGCTCTCCGCGTACGGCCGCTCGAAGCTCTTGGGCGAGATCGCGGCGACGCACGCGCGGCAGCACCTCATCGTGCGCACGTCGTGGCTCTTCGGCGTGCACGGTCCGAACTTCGTCGAGGCCATCCGCAATCAGATCCGCAAGGGCGAGGACTCGCTGCGCGTCGTCGCCGATCAGCGCGGACGGCCGACGTACACGCCGCATCTCGCGCAGGCGATCGTGCGGCTGGCGCAGATGGCGTCGGAGTCGGACGTCGCGCGCGGCATCGTGCATTACGCGGACGAGGACGAATGCTCGTGGTTCGACTTCGCGCGCGCGATCGCGGAGGAGAGCGGCGCGAGCATCGCCGTGAAGCCTGTGACGACCGACGAGTTTCCGCGTCCGGCGAAGCGTCCCGCGTACTCGGTGCTGTCGACCGAGCGCTACGAGCGGCTCACGGGACTGCGTCCGGAGTCGTGGCGGGAGGGTCTGCGGGATTACCTGTCGTTGCGTGCATGAGGAACTCGACGTTCCCCTCCGCACCCTTCACCGGACTCTCGATCACGCCCTTCACGTCGAACCCGAGCTCGCGCGCGGTTGCGACCACTCCTTCAACGGCGGCGCGACGCTTGTCGTCGTCGCGCACAATCCCACCCTTCCCCACCTCGTGCTTCCCGACTTCGAACTGCGGCTTGATCAGCGCCACGAGCTCGCCGCGCAGAAAGTTCGCGACGGCGGGAAGAATCAGTTTGAGCGAGATGAAGGAGACATCGATGGACACGAAGTCGATCGGCTCGTCGAAATTCTCCAGCTGCAGATAGCGCGCGTTCACCTTCTCGCGGATGATGACGCGCGGATCGTTGCGCAGCGAGACGTCGAGCTGTCCGTGCCCGACGTCGATGGCGTACACCTTCGCCGCGCCGTGCTTCAGCATCACGTCGGTGAAGCCACCGGTCGACGCGCCGATGTCCGCGCAGACCTTGCCGGTGACGTCGATCGCGAACTCTTTGAGCGCATGCGCGAGCTTCATTCCACCGCGCCCCACCCAGGGATGCTCGAGCTCCGCGACGCGCACCTCGTCCTCCTCGACCACTGAGGCGCCGGCCTTGTCGACGAACTGCCCGTTGACGAGAACGCGCCGGGCCATGATCAGCGACTGCGCCTTCGCCCGCGAGTCGACGAGCCCGCGCTCGACGAGGGCGACGTCGAGACGCTGCTTCTTCATCGGTTCACGACGACGAATCCGGCCTGCGTGAAATGGTGATCGTTGGTGAGGACATGCGTGATGCCGTTATCGCGCATGACGATCATCGACATGCAATCGACGAGCGAGTACTCCTTGTCGGAGTGCTGCTCGTAAAGATCGAGCGCGCGCAGGAAGAGTTGCCGGTCGACGGGAAGGACCGTCATCTCGAGAAGCGATCTTCGTACGATGCGAGCCGCCTCCAGGCGCAGACGCGAATCTTCGTCGGAAAAGAACGCTAGCACTTCCGTCAGCGCCGCTTCGTGAGTTACCAGCTTCGCCTCATCGATGTGGGACCGCAGACTTCGCGCAGTCGCGTGATGGGAGTCCCGTCGATCGATGAAAGCAACGAAGTACCAGGTGTCCACGAAGAACTGCCGTGTCATCACTTCGCGGAGACGCGACGCTTTCCGGTAATGAACTCGTCGATGTGATCCGAGTCCTTCCCCTTCTCGTGCATCTTCGCGAGCACCTCGTCGGGGATTTGCTTACTGATCTCTTCGAGATCATCGAGGAACCGTTTCGTTCTCGCCGCAGGCTCGTCGACGAGGTACCACTTCACCCTCTTCGCGATTCCTTCCGCGTGCAGGTCGTACTGCGCGCGGAGGACGTCCTGCGTGCCGTGGTGCACGTACTCGTCGGGGATGCCGATGCGATGGAATCGGACGTCGCGGATGCCGAGCTGTTCGCAGCGCTCCATCACCGCCGAGCCGAAGCCGCCGGCCAGCGAGCCTTCTTCGACGGTAATGACCGCCGAATAAGGACGACAATATTTCTCAATCAATTCGTCATCCAAAGGCTTGATGAAACGAGCATTGATAACCGTGACGTTTATATCGTCGCGAGAAAGCTGCTCCGCGGCCTCCATCGCCGGCCACACTTCGTTGCCGATGGCGAAGATCGTCGCGTCCTTGCCCTCGCGCAACACCTCGCCCTTGCCGACCGGGAGCGACTTCAGCTCCGCGTCCATCGCCACGCCGATGCCGTTGCCGCGCGGGTAGCGCAGCGATGTCGGATGGCCGGTCTCGAACGCGGTCTTCAGCATGTGCCGCAGCTCGTTCTCGTCCTTCGGAGCCATGCAGATCATGTTCGGGAAGATCCGCAGGTACGCCATGTCGTAGATGCCGTGATGCGTCGGGCCGTCCGCGCCGGCGATGCCGCCGCGATCGAGGCAGAACACGACCGGGAGATCCATGATCGCCACGTCGTGGAAGACCTGATCGAACGCGCGCTGCAGGAACGTCGAGTAGATCGCCGCGACCGGCTTCATCCCCTGCGTGGCCATGCCGCCGCTGAAGGTGACCGCGTGCTCTTCCGCGATGCCGACGTCGAACATGCGGTCCGGCATCGCCTTCGCGAACTTGTCGAGTCCCGTGCCTTCCGGCATCGCCGCGGTGATGGCGACGATCTTCGGATCGTTCTTCGCCAGCTCGATCAGCGCGTCCGCGAAGACGGCGGTGTACGTCGGCGGCGAGACCTTGTCCGACTTCTTCACCTCGCCCGTGGCCATGTCGAACGGATTCACGCCGTGCGACCAGATCGGCTTGTTCTCGGCCGGCTTGTAGCCCTTGCCCTTCTTCGTGATGACGTGAATGAGCAGCGGGCCGTCGTAGTCCTTGTTCTCCTCGAACAGTTTCAGGAGCAGCTCGAGGTCGTGGCCGTCGTAGGGTCCGAGGTATTTGAAGCCGAGCTCCTCGAAGAGAGTGCCCGGCACGATCATGTTCTTGAGCACCTGCTCCATGTCGTGCGCGAGTCCGTGCAGCTTGCCGCCGACGAGCGGCACGCGGTCCATCACGCCCTTGGCCAGATCCTTCATCTGGTTGTAGCGCTGGCCCTTGATGATCTGATTGAGGTAGCCCGACATCGCGCCGACGTTCGTCGAGATCGACATGTCGTTGTCGTTCAGGACGATCATCAGCTTGCTCTTGAGGTGTCCCGCCTGATTGAGACCTTCGAGCGCGAGTCCGCCCGACAGCGCGCCGTCGCCGATGATCGCGACCACGCGGTAGTCCTCCTGGCGGAAGTCGCGCGCGACCGCGATGCCGAGCGCGGCGGAGATCGACGTCGACGCGTGTCCCGCGTTGAAGACGTCGTACTCCGACTCCTCACGCTTGCAGAAGCCGGAGATGCCGTTGTGCTGGCGGATCGTCGGGAACGTGTCGCGACGCCCGGTGATGAGCTTGTGCGGATACGACTGGTGGCCGGTGTCGAAGACGATCTGGTCGCGCGGCGTGTCGAAGACGTAGTGCAGCGCGAGCGTGAGCTCGACGATGCCCAGGTTGCCGCCGAAGTGGCCGCCGATGCGCGCGACCACGTCGATGATCGTGTCGCGGATCTCCTGCGCCACCTGCGGAAGCTGCTTGCGATCCAGCTTGCGGAGGTCGCGCGGCGAATCGATCGAGTCGAGAAGTCGAGGCATGGTGTTCGTCCTGAAGCCTAATGGCGGCGTTCGCAGATAAAACGCGCGATGTGCGTGAGCGTATTCGCGAGCGTATTCGGACCGGCGATGATATCAGCGTTTCTCAAGGCTTCCTGCTCCAGCCGCAGCACTTCCGCGCGTGCGTGTTCCGCGCCCAGAAGCGCGGGCCAGGTCAGTTTTCCCTGCGCCACATCCTTGCCGGCAGTCTTCCCCAGCGTCGCGGAGGTCTCCGTGATGTCGAGCAGGTCGTCGACGATCTGGAACGCGAGTCCGAGGGCATCGGCGTAACCCCGGAGCGCCCCCAACTGTTCCTCCGAGCCTCCGCCGAGGAGTCCGCCGAGGAGGACGGAGGCGGTGAAGAGCTTGCCGGTCTTGTTGCGATGAATGAACTCGAGCTCGCGCAGGAGCGCGTCCGCGTCGCCGCTCTGCGCCTGCGCGTTCTCGGCGACGATGTCCGCGACCTGCCCGCCGATCATGCCCGTCGAGTCGATCGCGCGCGCGACTTCCGCGATCGCGCGCAACTGCCGCTCCGCCGCGACTCCCGCGACCGGTCGCGCCAGCCACGCGAAGGCTTCGGTGAGCAGCGCGTCGCCGACGAGCACGCCCATCGCCTCGCCGTACACGACATGCGTCGTCTTGCGTCCGCGGCGCAGATCATCGTCATCGAGCGCGGGCAGATCGTCGTGCACGAGCGAGTAGGTGTGAATGAGCTCGAGAGCGCAAAGCGGCACGAGCAGCGGCTCGATGTCCGCGCCGACCGCCTCCGCCGCGGCCATGGCGATGATCGGCCGGATGCGCTTGCCGCCGCCGAGGACGGCGTAGCGCATGGCGTCGTGAATGAGCGGCGGGTTCGTGTCCGCGGGCGGCAGGTTCGCGTCGAGCGTGCGATCGACGAGCGCGCGGCGCGACTGGAGGTAGTCGTTGAGATTCATCGACCGCCTATTCGACGACGTCTTCGCCTTCGTCGACTTCTTCCTCGAATGGCTCGGTGACCGGCTGCCCCTTCGCGTCCGCGAGAATCAGCTCGATCTTCCGCTCCACTTCCTCGAGGCGTTGATGGCAGAAGCGCGAGAGGCGGATGCCTTCCTCGAAGAGTCCGAGCGACTCGTCGAGCGGAATCTCCTCGCCTTCCAAACGCTGCACGATTTTCTCGAGCTGCTGGAACGCCTTCTCGAATTCGTTCGACCGCTTCGCCGCCATCGCGCGCCGTTATATCACTCGATCTCGGGCCAGAGACTCTCGACGCCGAGCGTGCGCGAGTCGACGGTCGCGGCGAGCCGTCCCTTCTTCAACTGCACCTCGATCTGCTCGCCGACTTGCACCTGCGACGAGTCGAGGATCGGCTTGCGTCCGCGGCGCGTGCGCGAGAACGCGATCGCGTATCCGCGCGAGAGCACGGAGAGCGGCGAGACGGCCTGCAGCGTCGCGACGACCGCGCGCAGCCGCTGCCGCTCGCGAACGATCCGCGCGGGAAACTGGGCGAGCGGTTCGTCGCACGTCGCGAGACGGCGGCGCAGAATCTTCGCGCGCGCGTCGAGCAATCGGTAGAGCGCGATGCGACGTCGCTCGAGACGCTCGCGCGATGCCGCCACGCGTCGCACCACGAGTCCGAGTCGATCGGATGAAGAGAGATGGCGCAGCTCGTGTCGATAGTTGCGCACGCGTCCTTCGAGCACGTGCCGCACGCGGCGCACCATCGCATCGACCTGGATACAGATCTCGCTCTTCGCGCGGATCACGATCTCCGCCGCGGCGGATGGAGTCGGCGCGCGTAGATCGGCGACGAAGTCGCAGATCGTAAAGTCCGTCTCGTGTCCGACGCCGGAGATCGTCGGCACGTCGCACGCCGCCACCGCGCGCGCGACCACTTCCTCGTTGAACGCCCACAGATCTTCGAGCGAGCCTCCGCCGCGACAGATCAACACGACGTCGTGCAGCTTCCAGCGCGAGAGGTGTCGCACCGCCGCGGCGATCTCGCGCGCCGCGGTCGCGCCCTGCACGCGCACGGGATAGATCTGCAGCGCCAGCCCTTCGAAGCGGCGGCCGAGGACGTGGAGGATGTCGCGGATGGCGGCGCCGGTGGGACTCGTGACGATGGCGATGCGCTGCGGCAGCATCGGGATCGCCTTCTTGCGCGCGGCGTCGAACAGCCCTTCGTCCGCGAGTCGCTTCTTCAGTTGCTCGAACGCGAGCTGCAGCGCGCCGAGTCCCGCCGGCTCCGCGCTGATCGCGTTCAGTTGGAACTCGCCCTTCTGCTCGTAGATCGTGAGGCGTCCGCGTACGACGAGCTGCAGTCCGTTCTCGATGCGGAAGCGGAGGAAGCGCGCCTGCGTCGCGAACAGCACGACGCGCAACTGCGCGCGCGCGTCCTTCAGCGTGAAGTAGAGATGTCCGGCCGCGGAGCGGAGAAAGTTCGAGACCTCGCCTTCGACGGAGATGTCGTTGTAGCGATAGAGATCGAGGTTGATCTGGCGAATGAGATCGGAGACGGAGTAGGTGCGTTCCAGCACGCGCACATCTTCGCGCAACGGCCCAGTCCGGCGGTGCAAATAACTAGGCACTCTTGTTGCCTTTCCTCATTCCCGACGGCCACGCGGGTGGCCCAAACGAAAGTGAAAGAACTCAAAGGAGTTTGAGCCTATGTTCAGGAAACTCATGCACAACACCGTGGCCGCGGCGGGATTCGCGGCGCTTCTGCTCGTCGGCGCCTGCGCGTCGCATCGCAACGTGGCGGACGACACCGATCCGAGCGATACCGTTCAGGAAGTGACGCAGAGCTCCAGCGTGGCCCCGGCGCCCGGCCCTGCGCTCGTCGACAAGGACGGCAACGTCTACTCGAGCAGCTCCGCCGGCGGCGTCGGCAACGCATCGACGATCGGCACGAACACGAACGTGAACATCGTTCCGGACAAGAGCCGCGTGACCGTCACCGAGCTGAACACGAACAGCGCGCCGATGACCTCGTCCACGACGGTCGATACGACGGTCGCCACCACGCCCGACACGACCTATCACGACACGACCGCCTCCACCACCGTCGATACGACCACGGTCGACACCACCGCCACGATCAGCACGGAGACCGCGCCGGTGACCACGACGCCGTCCACGCCGACGATCGAGACGCGCGAGACGACGACCACCACGACGGTGCCGATGATCTCGTCCACGCAGGAGACGCAGAGCACGACGTCGACCACGACGACGACCAACACGACCCCGACGCGCACCCGCATGCGCAAGGACTAATCGCCACCCGTGCTTTGTACGAGACGGCGGGCCGCGCGCCCGCCGTTTTCTTTTTTACTACTGATCCGTGAGCGGACCATCGGCGCGGCCTTCGATGAACTGCCGCACGATCGGATTCGTCGACGCCTGAAACTCCTCCGGCGTCCCCTCCTCGATGATCTGTCCCTGATAGAGCATCGCCACCCGGTCCGCGATCTTGAACGCGACTTTCATGTCGTGCGTGATCGTCACCGTCGTCGTGCCGAGCTTCTGGTCCATCTCGACGATGAGCTCCGCGATGACGTCGCTGATCACCGGATCGAGTCCGGTCGTCGGCTCGTCGAACAGGAGGATGTCCGGCTTGAGCGAGATCGCGCGCGCGAATCCCACGCGACGGCGCATGCCGCCTGACAACTCCGAGGGACGCTTCTTCTCAACGCCGTGCAGGTGCACGTCCTCGAGGCACTCCTCGACGCGCGTGCGGATCTCCTGCTCCGACATCTTCGTGTGCCGCCGCAGCGGAAAGGCGATGTTGTCGAACACCGACATCGAGTCGAACAGGGCGCCTTCCTGAAAGGCCATGCCGAAGTGGCGGCGGAAGCGATTCAACTCGACGTCGTTCATCGACGTGATGTCCGTGCCGTCGATGATCACGCGCCCGCGGTCGGGACGCAGCAGGCCGATGATGTGTTTGAGCGTGACGCTCTTGCCCGTGCCCGAGCCGCCGACGATGACGAGCGACTCGCCGCGCTCGACGTCGATGGACATGTCGCGCAGCACGGGACGCTCGCCGAAGGATTTGTAGACGTTCTGGAGCTCGATGATCGGCACGGCGGGACTCAGAACAGAAGCTTCGTCAAAAAGAAATCGCTGAGAAGAATGATGAGCGACGCGGACACGACGGCGTACGTCGTCGCGCGTCCGACGCCTTCCGCGCCGCCGGTGGTGTAGAACCCGCGCACGCAGCCGGTCAGCGTCAGGATCAACCCGAAGACCGCGCTCTTCACGAGGCCGCTCCACAAGTCGCTCAGAGCGAGGAACTGAAACGTGTTTTGTTTGTAGACGACTGGATTCGTCTTGAGCAGCTTCACCGCGACGAGATAGCCGCCGTAGATGCCGAGGGCGTCGCCGAGGATGGTGAGGAAGGGGAGCATGATCAGGCCGGCGATGACGCGCGGCACGAAGAGGTACTGCATCGGCTCCGTCGCGAGCGCCTTGAGTGCGTCGATCTGCTCGGTGACGCGCATCGTGCCGATCTCCGCGGCCATCGACGAGCCGACGCGCCCCGTGACCATGAGTCCGACGAGCACCGGCGAGAGCTCGCGCAGCATCGCCAGCGCGACGACGCTGGCCACGAACTGCTCGGCGTGCACGCGCTGAAAGCCGGTGAAGGTCTGCAGCGCGAGCACCATGCCCGTGAACATGGTGGTGAGGAAGACGACGGGGATGGAGTCGACGCCGACGCGCACCATCTGCCGGAACCACTCCGCGACGTCGTACGGCGGGCGGAAGGTCCAGGTGATCGTCCGCCACAGCGCGTCGAACCAGAGGCCGGTCTGCTCGAAGAGCCGGATGAACGTCCGGCCGATGCGGTCGAGGATGGTGATCATGTGTCGCGATCTACATCGAGATGGACGCGCGGCACGCGCGCGCTGACGCTGCAGAACACCTCGTACGCGATCGTATCAAGTTTCGCCGCCAGCTCTTCGACGGTGATGGCGCCGCCGAGAAGGAGGACTTCATCGCCAACGGCGGCTTGCGGGATGTCGGTGACGTCGATGGTGACGAGGTCCATCGACACGCGTCCGACGACCGGCGCGCGTTCCCCGCGCACGAGGACCTCGCCGCGATTGGAGAGGCGGCGGCTGTAGCCGTCGGCGTAGCCGACCGGGAGCGTGGCGATGCGGCTCGCGCGCGTGGTGTGGAAGGTCGTGCCGTAGCCGACGGCGTGGCCGGGCGGGAGCTCTTTCAATCGCACGATCTCGGTGCGCCAGCGCATGACCGGTTCGCGCGGAGGTGTGTACAGCGCGATCCCCACGCGCGCGTAATCGCCCGGCGTGA
>DATELS010000338.1:0-8318 GCA_035276365.1 Thermoanaerobaculia bacterium | reverse complement strand
AGGTCGAGCAAACGATTGGCGATGACGAGCTTGGATGCTTTCTCGAGCCGCGTCACCGAGCCATCCTTCCCGATCACCAGCACCTCGTTCTCCTCGGAATCGAATCCGATGGTGCGATCGGCGACGTCGTTCGCGACGATGAGGTCCGCGCCTTTGCGCTCCAGCTTCTCTCTCGCGTTCTGCTCGACGCGATCCGTCTCCGCGGCGAAGGCGACGATGAAGGGACGCGGCGAGAGTCGCGCGACGTCGGCGAGGATGTCCGGATTCTTCTTCAGCGTGATCGTCAGCTCGTCCGCGCCTTCGGCCTTCTTGATCTTGCGATCGGCGACGCTCGCCGGCGCAAAGTCGGAGACCGCCGCGGCCTTGATCACGATCTGATGCGCGGGCGCGGCGGCCAAGACCGCGGAGTGCATCTCACCCGCGGTGAGTACGCGTTGCACGTCGATGCCCGCGGGCGCGGGAAGCGACGTCGGTCCCGAGATGAGCGTGACGCTCGCGCCGCGTTTGCGCGCGGCGTCCGCGATCGCGTAGCCCATGCGGCCCGACGAGCGATTGGAGATGTAGCGGACGGGATCGAGCGGCTCGCGCGTCGGACCGGCGGTGACGAGCACGCGCTTGCCCACGAGGTCGCGCGACGCGAAATGCGCCGCGACGCGCGCGACGAGCTCGGGCACGTCGGGCATCTTGCCCGCGCCTTCCTCGCCGCATGCGAGCAGGCCGTTGACCGGCTCGATGATCTCGACGCCGCGGCGGCGCAGCGTGTCGATGTTCTCCTGCACGGTGGGATGCGCGAGCATGTACGTGTTCATCGCCGGCGCGACGAGCACCGCAGCGCGATGCGCGAGCGCGTACGTCGTCAGCGCGTCGTCGGCGATGCCGTGCGCGAGCTTGGCGAGGATGTTTGCCGTCGCCGGCGCGATGAGCAGCAGCTCCGCCCAACGCGCGAGCTCGATGTGATCGACGCCGCCCGACGAGGCATCCCCCCACTGATCGGAGATGACGCCATGTTCGGAGACCGCCGCGAGAGAAAGCGGCGAAACGAAGCGCGCCGCATTCGGCGTCAAAACGACGCGCACGTCCGCACCGACATCCCGAAGGCGCCGCACGAGCTCGGGAGCCTTGTACGCGGCGATGCCGCCGGAGATGCCGAGGACGATGTTCATCGTCTGGAGAAAACCTACTCGTTATCGAGCGACGTCGTCTCTTCCACGGGCGCGGTCAACTGCCACTTCACCGCGTTCTTCTCCACCTCGTCCATCGCGACGCGCGTCGGCTTGAAGTGGCGGGGCTTCGTCTTCGGCTGGGCACCCTGAATGAGCTGCTCCGCGCGCTTCGAGACCAGCAGCACGTAGCGGAACTTGCTGTCAATGCCTTCCGGCAGTCCTTCCATTGCGATCCTCCTCTTTGAATCGCTCGGCCATCGTGGCGATGGCTTCGAGCGCAGTCTTGGTCTGTAGTTTCTTGGCGATGATCGCGGCCTTCAGGCACTCGCCCGCGGCCTCGAGGTTGTCGTTGATGATGATGTAGTCGTAGAAGCCTTTGCCTTCGTCGATCTCCGCGATCGCTTTCTTGAGGCGGATCTCGATCTCGTCCTCGCTGTTCAGTCCGCGGTTGCGGAGCCGCTGCTCGAGGATGTCGAGCGACGGAGGGAAGATGAACACGTTGAGTTGCCGCGCCTTGAGCTCCGGGTTCTCCGCGATCAGCTTCGCTCCCTGATAGTCGATGTCCAGAATGACGTCTTTGCCCGAGCGCAGCTTCTCTTCGACTTCGGCGCGCGAGGTTCCGTACCAGTGGGCATGAACGTGGGCATGTTCGAGAAATTCCCCGCGCTCGACCATGGCCAGGAACTCGGCGTTCTCGACGAAGTGATAGCTCTCGCCCGGGATCTCGCCCATGCGCGGGCGCCGCGTCGTGTGCGACACGGAGAAATACAGCTCGAGGCCGAGGGAGCGGAGGGAGTCGCGGACGAGATTGATGAGCGTCGTCTTCCCCGCGCCGGACGGACCGGACACGATGAACAGCGTCCCGTCCGCATGGAAGTTACTCGACATTCTGTACCTGTTCCCGGATGCGCTCGACCTCCGTCTTCAATTCTACGACGAGCGTCCGGATCGCCGCCGAGCGCGACTTCGAGCCCATGGTGTTGATCTCGCGGATCATCTCCTGCGACAGGAAGTCGAGCTTCTTGCCCGCCGCTTCTTTTCCGGCGATGGCTTTCTCGATCGACTCGATGTGATGCCCGAGCCTCATCAACTCCTCGGCGATATCCCCTTTCTCCACCATGAACACCACTTCCTGCGCGATGCGGTCCTGCGCGACGTCGACGCCGGCCGACGCGGCGATCTCCTGCACGCGCTGCTGGAACGTGGTCAGGAGCTCGCTGCGCACTTCGTCGCGATGCGCGGAGAGCTGGTCCCGCAGTTGGCGCATCGTCGCGAGTCGCGCGGCGATGTCGGCGCGGAGTGCGTCGCCTTCGCGGCCGCGCATCGCCGCCATCTGCTCGAACGCGGCGCGCACGAGCATCGTCAGCGTCTCGCGCTCCTCGTCCGTGACCTCCGCGTCGACGGCTTCGACCTGCAGAAAGTCGGGGACGCGCATCAGATCGCTCCCGGTGAGCGACGAGCCGAGCCCGAGTTCCTCCGCGATCGAGCGGAGTTGCGGGATCACCGTGTTCGCGATCTGCGCGTTGATGCGCACGCTGTAGTCGGGCTGCTGCGTGCGCTGGATGCGGATCGAGAGATCGACCTTACCGCGCGAGAAGAACTCCGAGGCGAGCGCGCGCAGCGGAGCCTCCATGTCCCACATGTACTCCGGCAGCCGCACCGACGCCTCGAGGAAGCGGTGGTTGACGCTCTTCGTCGTCACGGTCGCGAAGTAGCGCGACGAAAGCGCGCCCGACGCGCGCCCGAACCCTGTCATCGATTGGATCATTCGTTCACCAGTCTCTCGGCCTCCGCCTCGAGCTCGTTCAACACGCGCTCGACGCGCAGGCGCCACTCCTCGACATCCGCGTCACGCGGCACGACGATCGGTTCGCCGTAGAGGAAGAGCGCCTTCGAGAACGGCAGCGGGACGACCATGCGGTCCCACGAGCGGAGGAGTTTTTTTTTTGCGCCGCGAAGGCGATGGGCACGATCGGCAAGCCCGTGATCTGCGCCGCGTAGACGACTCCGTCTTTGGCGATGCGTGATGGTCCTTTCGGGCCGTCAGGCGTGAAGACGATGTTCTTGCCCGCGCGCGCCTCGCGAATGAGCTCGCGCAGCGCCATGCCGCCGCCGCGCGTCGACGACCCGCGCGCGGAGTCGACGCCGTACCAGTCGAAGACGCGGGCGATGTACTCGCCGTCCTTCGAGCGCGAGATCATGACCGTGATCGGCTTGCGATAGCGCGAGTGCAGCATCAGGAGCAGGTGCGCGTGCCAGAACGCGAGGATGTACTGCGGCGTGTTGGCGAGGTTCTCGACGCGCACGTGACGGATGCGCAACGTCGCGTGAAGCGCGCGGATGAAGAGCGAGGCGATGAACGCGATCAGCTTCACGCGACCACCTCGTCATCCACGAACTGCAGGTCATACAACTTCCGATAGACGCCGCGACGCGCGAGCAGTTCGTCGTGCGTGCCCACTTCCGCGATCGCGCCTTTGTCGAGCACGACGATCTTGTGCGCGCTGCGGATCGTCGACAGGCGATGGGCGATGACGAGCGTCGTGCGGCCGCGCATGAGGTTGTTCAGCGCCTGCTGCACGAGTCGCTCCGACTCCGTATCCAGCGCGGAGGTCGCCTCGTCGAGGATGAGAATCGGCGGATCCTTGAAAAGAGCGCGCGCGATCGCGAGGCGCTGGCGTTGTCCGCCCGAAAGCAACACGCCGCTCTCGCCGATGTTCGTGTCGTAGCCCTGCGGCAGGTTGGCGATGAAGTCGTGCGCGTTCGCGGCGCGCGCGGCTTCGATCACGAGCGCCTCGTCGACGTCGGAGCGGCCGTACGCGATGTTGTTGCGCACCGTGTCGTTGAAGAGGATCACTTCCTGCGTCACGAAGCCCATGAGCGAGCGGAGCGACTTCAGCTTCGCGTCGCGCACGTCCACGCCGTCGATCGTGATCGCGCCGCTGGTGACGTCGTAGAAGCGCGGCAGGAGATTGACGAGCGTCGACTTGCCGGCGCCGCTGCCGCCCACGAGCGCGACGATCTCGCCCGGCGCGACCGGCAGATCGACGCGCCGCAGCACGGGCTCGTTGCCGTAGGTGAACGTCACGTCGTGATAGCGGATGCCGCTGCCGACGCCGGCGAGCTCGCGCGCGTCCGGCTTCTCCTCGACGTCGTTCGGAATGTCGAGCATGCGGAACACGCGCTCGGCCGCGGAGAGCGCGGTGTTGAGCGAGAGATTCACTTTGTTCAGCTTCTTCACCGGCGCGTACATCAGCGCGAGCGCGGTGAGGAAGCTCGCGAACTCACCCGCGGAGAGCGTTCCCTTGGCGATGCGCCCCTGCGCGTACACGAACAGCGCGACCATGCACACGCCGGCGAGCAGTTCCATCACCGGCGACGTCAGCGCCTGAATGCGCTGCGCGCTCAGGTTCCAGCGCAGATGCTTGCGCGTGGCCTCGCGGAAGCGATCGATCTCGAACGGCTCCATCGTGAACGCCTTCACGATGCGCACGCCGCGGATCGTCTCCTCGAGCAGCGTCGTGATCTCGGCCATCCGTTCCTGCGAGCGATGCGTCGTCTTGCGCAGGCGCTTGCCGAACTGCACGACCGGCACGACGATCAGCGGCGCGCCGACGAAGCTCACCAGCGCGAGCACGGGATTGAGGACGAAGACATAGACGATGAGGCCGAGGAGAGTGACGGACTCCTGGAGGAGATCGCCCATGCGCGTCGACACCGCGGCCTGAATCGCGTCGGCGTCCGAGACCACGCGGCTCACCATCTCCCCTGTCGAACGCTCGGAAAAGAAGCGGTGGCTCTGATGGATCATCCGCTCGTAGAGCTGATTGCGCAGATCGCGCACGGTCGACAGTCCGACTTTCTGAAACGAATACTCGGATGCGAACGACGTGAACGCGCGCGTGATGAACACGAGCAGCAGCACGGTCAGGACGCGCTTCCACTTCTGCGACGGATCGGCACTCCACCAATGCTCGAAGCGGCTGCGCGCGCGCTCGATCGCCGGCGCGTGCTCCGCGAGCGCGCGCTGCACCGCGGACATGCGGTGGTCCGCCTTCGTCGTCGACACGCGATGCACCGCCGGCGGCGTGAGCACGTCGTCGATGATTGGCTGCACGAGCGCCGCGAGCACCGTCTGCGTCAGCGCGAAGATGATCATCGAGCCGAACGCGGCGAACGCCCACGCTTTGTACGCGCGCAGGTACGTGTAGAGCCGGCGGAGGACCTTCATCCGCCCACCATCTTATGGATTTCGATCGCCACGCGCCGCGCCGCGCCGGGCTCGCCGAGGAGCGTGCGGATGCGGGAGAGCTCGGCGCGAATCGTTTCGCGGCGCTCCGGCGCGACGAGCTTGCGCACCTCGTCCGCGATGCGCTCGCCGTTCACTTCCTTCTGAATGAGCTCCGGCACGACCGCTTTTCCCGCGAGCAGGTTGACGAGGCTGAAGTACGGGACGCGCACGAGCATCTTGCCAAGCGCATACGTCGCGCGGCTCAGGCGATACATGACCACGGGCGGCGTGCCGAGGATTGCCGATTCGAGCGTGGCGGTGCCGGAGGACGTCAGCGAGACATCCGCCGCGGCGACGGCTTCTCCGCGATCGTTCGCCACGATGCGCACGCGATCGCGTGCGATCGACTCCAGCTCGTGCGTCGCGATCGTCGGCGCCTGCACGATGTACGCATCGACGCTGCGCTCGCGGCGGAGGATGTCGACCGCGTCGAGCATCGCCGGCAACAGCGACTGCACTTCCATCCGGCGCGAGCCCGGGAGGAGCGCGATGCGCAGCGTGTCGTCGTCGCGGACCGGCTTCGCGATCCCCGCGAGCTGCTCGACGAGCGGATGTCCAACGTACGTCACCGGCACGCCATGCTTCTCGTAGAACTCGGCCTCGAACGGGAAGATGACGATCATGCGATCGACGTACTTGGCGATGTGCCGCACTCTCCCCTGCCGCCACGCCCAGAGCTGCGGCGAGATGTAGTAGACGACGCGCAGCCCGAGCTCCTTGCAGCGCCGCGCGACGCGCAGGTTGAAGTCGGGATAGTCGATGAGGAAGACGACGTCCGGACGCTCCGCTTCGATGCGCTCCATCAGCTCGCGAAACACGCGGCGGAACATCGGCAGATGGCGCAGGACGTTGAACAGGCCGACGATGCCCATCTCGCTCGCGTGGTGCAGCAGTTCGACGCCTTGCGCGGCGAGGAGATCGCCGCCGATGCCGAATGCGTCGACGCGCGTCATCGTCTTGAGCTCGCGGATGACGTCCGAGGCGTGGAGATCGCCGGAGGCTTCGCCGGCGACGATGGCTATCTTCATATCCTGAGTAAGCGCAGCGAGCGAAGGATCAACGGAGCCCTCACGCGGCGCGAGACTTGTATCGCGATTGGTGGCGCCGCGTCGATGGGACTCGCGGCGCGGAGGCTCCATTGACGCTTCGCTTCGCTCAGCGTGAATGCTTGCTTCATCGCAGAGGAAATGGGTACATCACCCACCCCACCGCGATGCCGCCGAAGAAGAGCGCGCAGAAGATGACGGCGAAGAGGCGCACGCGCTCGCGTTGCGTCTCTTTCGACAGCAGCGCGAAGAAGACGCCCGTCGCGACGGCGTACAGGAACATGAGGACGATGTGATTGCGCAGCAGCGTCACCACTCCTTCCTCCCCATCGCGATGTCGTAGCAATCCAGCACGAGCAACAAGTTCATGAGCCCCGCGGTGAGCGTGAACGTGCGGCCGTACTCGAACGTGGCCGAGGCCATGCTGCCATGCGGCTCGGTGGCGCGCGCGAGGACGTAGAAGAGTCCCGACCCCATCGACGCGTAGCTCGCGAGAATCGGCAGCCACGCGCCGCGGCTCTGCGCGACAGTGTAGATGTCGCCGTCGATGACGATGCCGGTCGCGAACAGAAACGCGACGATGACGAAGAACGCGAAGCCGCGCGCGCGGCGGCCGAGGAAGATGTGTCCGGCGCCGGGGATGGAAAAGCCGAGGAGCATGGCGATGAGGGCGCGGGCGTTCATTCCGACGCGAAGTCTCCGCGCAGCGTCGCGAAGTGCGGCGCCAGTTTCTCGTACGTCGCCTCCAGCGCCTCGGGCACCAGCCGCGTCTGCGCCGTGACCGTCATGAAGTTCGAGTCGCCGTTCCAGCGCGGGACGATGTGCAAGTGATAGTGATCGGCGACGCCGGCGCCCGCGACCTGTCCGAAGTTCATGCCGACGTTGAATCCATCCGGCGCGTACACATCCGACAGAATCCTCTGCGCCTCGGACGTCAGTCGAATGAGCGCGCGCAGCGAGGCATCGCTGCTCTCGAAGAGGCGCGCCTCATGCGCGACCGGCGCGACCATCAGATGTCCGTTCGTGTACGGATAGCGATTCATCATCACGAGCGCGGCGGGCGAGCGATAGAGCGTCAGCGTCTCGCGAGTGTCGTTCGACGTCGCCGCGACGCAGAAGATGCACGCCGGCGCCTGCGCGGGCTTCGGTGCGGTCAAGTAGGAAAATCTCCAGGGAGTGAAGAGGACGTCCACTTCATCCTTCTGCCTTGTTGGCCGCCTCGCTCGCCTCCTGCTCCGCCATGACCTTGTTGATCAGCTCCTTCAGCTCCTTGCCGGGCTTGAAGTACGGGATCTTCTTCGACGGGACTTCGACCTTCTCACCCGTCTTCGGATTGCGTCCCGTGCGCGACTTGCGGCTGCGGAGGCGGAAGCTGCCGAATCCGCGGAGCTCGATCTTCTGGCCGGCGCGGAGGGAGTCGACGATGGAGTCGAAGACGATGTTGACGATCGTCTCGGCCTGCTTCTTCGTCAGTTGCACGACGCGCGCGACTTCATCGACCAGCTCGGCCTTCGTCATCACCCCTGCGCCGCCAGGCGCATCATCCTGCTCGAGATCGAGATCGTGATCATCGTGTTCGTCCAAGATGCCCTCCGTGGCGTCGAGTCCCATCACCACCGAAACAAAAACTGCGGGACGCGTCGGCTCGCGATGCGCTCGAGGAGCGCGGCGGCTTCCGTGTCGCCGAACAGGTCGAGGAGTCTGCGCTCGCGGCGTTTCGGCCAGAGCATCGACGGTTCGCCGTGGATGCCGGCGAGCTTGCCGGCGCGGCGGACCGCGTCATCGATGCTGCCGATGCGGTCGACGAGCTTCAAGGCG
>DATELS010000337.1:0-2777 GCA_035276365.1 Thermoanaerobaculia bacterium | reverse complement strand
CGCGTTGAACACGTAAATGCGCTGCCGCGGCGGAAGGCGCGGCGGGATTTCCATGAGCGAGATGCCGGCGCTGGCGCGGCAGCGTGGTTCGGCCAGGTCTTCGCCGCGCGCGAGACGCGCACGAATGAGGCGGTCGTCGGTGCCCATCTGAAACAGCATCGGGATTGCGTCGTCGATCGGCAGACCGGCGAGCCAGCGGTCGTCGCTGCACCATGAGGCGAGCGCGGTGATGGTGATGTGCGGAATCGTGCGGTGCAGATCGCGAAGCAGCGCCGCGTAGAACGTGCGCTCGGAGTGCGTCGCGTCGAAGTCGATCTGGACGCGTTGACTGCCGAGCGCCGCGATGGCATCCGCAGCGGCGTGTCGCTGCGTATCGGTGAGCGACGCGCGATGCGTTTCGATGCGGATGACGGGCGTGAGGCGATGAGGGTCAGTCACGAGCAGAGGCTGGCGGCGGCGAAGCACGTTCGTCGTCCCGCCGCGCAATTCGATGGTTTCCGCCAGATATGCGACCTCGCCGCTCACGAACCGCAGGTCTTCGCGCCGTTCCCATGCCCACGGCACGAGCTCGCGCGTGTTCGCCGGCGGGCGCGCGCAACACCACGAGAAGAGCACCGCGACGAGGAGCACGCGTTTCATGGGCGGACCGGCAGCTTCACCTCGAACACGGCACCGCTCGCGTCATCGCGGTTCGCCGCCGTCACGCTGCCGCCGTACGCCTGCACGATCGTTTTCGCGATGACGAGTCCGAGGCCGGTGTGCTGCTGCGCGCGTTGCTCGGAAGGGCGAAACGTGAAGAAGCGATCGAAGACGCGCGAGACATTTTCCGGCGGAATGCCGGGACCGTCGTCGACGACTCGCACGACGCCCGTTGCCGAAACGTGTACGGCCACGTGATTCGAAAAGCTGACGGCGTTGTCGAGCAGGTTGTCGAACACCTGTTTGAGTCGGTCGCGCGACGCGGTGACGGTCACCGGTTCGGCCGGAAGGTCGACGTCGATCGCGATGCGGCCGCGCTCGCGCAGGCGGAACCCATCGACGATTTCGCCGAGGAGGTCGCGGAGGTCGAACGGCTCGCGAGGCTCGGCGGCGAGGGCGCGCTCGATCGTGGTGAGGTCGCGCACCTGCGAGAGCAGCCGCTCCATCCGCGCGATCTCACTCTCCGCCACGCGCACGAAGCGCGCGCGATCTTCCGCCGACGGCGACTGCGCGAGCATTTCCACCGCCGCGCGAATCGAAGCGAGCGGATTCTTGAACTCGTGCGAGACGTCGGATGCGAACGACTCCGCCGCGATCTGCCGCTCTTCGAGACGGCGCGAGAGGCGTTCGAGCGCGCGCGAAAGGTCTCCGATCTCATCGCGCTTCTTCGAGCCCTTGAAGCGTCCGCGCAGCCGGCCGCTGTGGTCGAGGATGTCGTGCGTCGCGTTCCGCAGCTGACGAATCGGCTGCACGATGGTCGTGCTCACCATCAGCGTGAGGAACATCGCGACCACGACGGACGCCAGGAAGATCTGGAAAATGCGCAGCCGGAACGAGTGGATGAAGATGCGGATTGTGTCGGTGGTGCGCGAGACGACGACGGCTCCGATCGTCTCACCGCGTCGGTAGATCGGGCGCGAGACGTAGAGCGTGATCGAGCGGTCGTCGCCCGACTCGACGCGTTTTTCGAAGCCGTTGACGCCGCGAAGCGCGTCGAGTACTTCCTGTCCGCGCAGCACCGGCGACCGCTCGTACTCGTCGCTCGTCGGCAGCGTGCGCGGCGGCGCGGTCAGCCATTGCCATGGCCGTTTCAGAACGGCGACGCCGACGCGATAGAGCCAGTTGTGCTGCGGCTCGGACGCATCGGGCTGGTCGCCCGTCTCGTACACCGGGCCGGAGTCGGCGACGACGCGGCCCTGCACGTCGACGACGCGGATGCGGTTCGCGCTCTCGATGTTCTTCACGAGCGCCGCCGCGCGCGCGAGATCCGGATCGCCGCCGCTGAGCAGCACCGAAACGACGAGCGAGGCCTCGCTGCTCATCGCCGCCGCCTGCGTCGACTCCAGCACCCACTCGTATTCGCCGAGGAGCAGGAGACCGGCGACGGGAAGGAAGACGAGCAGAAGGTTGAAGAGCATCAGCCGGAGCGAGATGCGCGCGAAGAGACGTGGCGGCGTCAGTCTCACGACGCGCGCTCCGGCTGGTAGCGATAGCCCATGCCGTAGATGGTGTCGATGCGATCGAAGTCTGCATCGACCGCTTCGAACTTCTTCCGCAGGCGTTTCACGTGCGTGTCGATGGTGCGCTCGCTGACGTAGTTGTCGTGCGGATAGCCTTCGCGCGTGAGCTGCTGCCGCGTCTTCACGTGGCCGGGATGGCGCACGAGAGCCTGCAGCATCAGGAACTCGGTGACGGTGAGGTCGATGTCGCTCCCTTTCCAGCGGACGAGAAAACGCTGGGGGTCGAGCTCTAGGGAGCCGAGGCGCACGATGTCGTCGCTCTTCTTCGGCGGCTCGGCGCGGTGTGCCGTGCGGCGCAGCAGCACGCGAACGCGCGCCACCAGCTCGCGCACCGAGAACGGCTTGCAGAGGTAGTCGTCGGCCCCGAGCTCGAGGCCGAGCACGCGATCGAGCTCGTCGTCCTTCGATGTGACGAAGATGATCGGGATCGTGTCGCTGATCGCGCGCACTTTCCGGCAGAGCTCGAGCCCGTCGATGCGCGGCATCAGGATGTCGAGAATGGCGAGATCGGGCAGCGATGCCTGGAACGCTGTCCACGCTTCGAAACCGTCGGCGAAC
>DATELS010000336.1:0-2880 GCA_035276365.1 Thermoanaerobaculia bacterium | reverse complement strand
CGGCAACGCCGATCCGAACAACATCAGCGCGACGTATCCGATGTCGCATCAGGGCGACTGGATCCAGCACATGATCGACGAGCACGGCTCCGCGGCCGCGGGCGGCGTGCGCTACTACTCGCTCGACAACGAGCCGGGGCTGTGGAGCTTCGATCACTGGGACGTGCACCCGACCGGCACGACGTACGACGAAGTGTGGGCGAAGATGTCCGAGCTCGGCGCGATCATCCGCGAAAAAGACCCGGCCGCGGTGATCACCGGCGGCGAAGAATGGGGCTGGTCCGGCTACTTTCAGAGCGGCCTGGACATGGAGAACGGCGACGGCGGCGACGCGGCCGCGCACGGCGGCGAGGACTATTACGACTGGCTGCTCGATCAGTTCCATCAGTACGAGATCGACAACGGCACGCGCATCCTCGACGTGCTCACGGTGCACTTTTATCCGCAAGGCGGCGAGTTCTGGTCGGGCAGCACGGACGACGACATGCAGTTGCTCCGCAACCGCTCGACGCGCTCACTCTGGGATCCGAACTACACCGACGAGTCTTGGATGAACTGTTGCTTCGGCGGCAAGGTGAAGCTCATTCCGCGACTCAAGGACTGGGTTGCGAATCACTACCCCGGCACGGAGATCGGCATCACGGAGTACAACTGGGGCGACGTCAATCACATCAACGGCGCCACCACCCAAGCCGACATCCTCGGCATTTTCGGACGTGAGGGACTCGACGTCGGCGTGCGCTGGACGTCGCCCGGCGTGGGCACATTCGTCGGCAACGCGTTCCGCATGTATCGCAACTACGACGGCTCGGGCTCGACGTTCGGCGACACGAGCGTGAGCGCGTCGGGAACGAATCCCGATGAAGTGGCGGTCTTCGCGAGCGAGCGCTCCAGCGACAACGCGCTGACGATCATGCTCATCGCGAAGGTGCTGCCCGCGACCGGCAGCACGGCGACCACAGTGAACCTCGCGAACTTCGTCCCGTCGCGCACGATCTCGCGCTACCAACTGACGTCGACGAATTCGATCAGCCATCTCACGAACCTCGCGCCGTCCGGCTCGTCGATCGCGCTCACGCTGCCGGCGCAGAGCATCACACTGCTGGTCGTGCCGAAGGCGAACGTGCCCGACGCGCCGGTGATCGGCGCCGCGACGCCGGGCAACGGCAGTGCAACGATCGCGTTCACCGCGCCGGCGAACGACGGCGGCACGAACATCACGTCGTATCAGGCGACGTGCAATCCGGGCGCGTTCACCGGCACCGCCGCGAGCTCGCCGGTCACGGTTTCGGGACTCACGAACGGCGTGACGTACACGTGCTCGGTGCAGGCGATCAACGCCGCGGGCACGAGCGTCGCCTCGGGCACGGTGAACGTGACGCCGACGTCCGGCGCGCCGGTGCTGACCGCGACGCCGTCGAGCGGCTCGCAGGTGTCGCTGTCATGGAACGCGATCGCGGGCGCGGTGAACTATGAGATCTGGCGCAGCTTCAACAAGAGCGCGTACGCACTGCTGACGACGGTCGGCACGACCTCGCACAACGACAGCGGCCTCACGCAGGACACGGCGTATCTCTACCAGGTGCGCGCGATCTTCGCCGGCGGGCCGGGCGCGTTCAGCGCGGTCGACGCGGCGACGACGACGGTGTTCACGGACGCGACGCTGAACAACACGATCGCGATCAAGCTGACGCACATCGCGCAGCTCCGCACGGCCGTGAACGCGATGCGCGCTTCGGCGCCCGCGCTCGCCGCGCAGAGCTTCACCGACGATCCGCTCACGACGTCGACGGCGATCAAGACGACGCACGTGCTGCAACTCCGCACCGCGCTCGATCAGGCGCGCGCGGCGATCGGACTGCCGGCGCTGTCGTACACGGATGCGACGCTCACGGCGAACACGACGGCGATCAAGGCGGTGCATCTCACGCAGTTGCGCGACGGCGTCAAGTAACGTCAGTCGATCGCGAATCCGAACACGGTTCGTCTGCGCGTGTAGATGCGCACCGAGGCATCGTGCTCGCCGGAGACGAGCCTGCGGCCATCCGGCGAGAACGCGACGCTGTAGACCGGCATCGCGTGGGTGCCCACGGTTCTGTGCAGTCCTCCGCGCGGCGCGTTCCAGAGCGCGATCATGCGATCGTCGCCCGCGGACGCGACGAGCGTGCCGTCCGGCGAGAACGCGACGGACTTTGCGCGCGCGGCATGGCGACCGAGAAGGCGGAGCTCGCGGAGAGGGTGCGCGGACCAGAGACGGACTGCGCCCGCGTCGTCGCCGGTGACGAGGAAGCGCCCGTCGCGCGAGACGTCGACCGCGACTTGCGGCGTGTGCGGCACGAGCGACTTCGCGACGACACGTCGCGTCGTCAGATCGAAGATGAGCAGCCAGCCGATGTCGGTGACGACGGCGAGCGAGCGGCCGTCATCGAAGGAGCGCGTCGCGTACACGCTTCCGTACGGCCACGCGGCGCTCGACTTCAACTCGAGCAGATGCCGGCGATCGCGCAGCGACGTGACGGCGGCGGACGTGGCCACGACGTCGCCGCGCGGTGTGAGATCGATCGCGTACGACGGCACGTCGGGCGGAGTCGTGAGGGTGACTTGCGGACGCCGACGCGCGACGTTCCACACGATCATCCTGCCGTGATGATCGACGGACGCGAGCACGTCCGCGTCGCGCGCGAACGCGACCGCGGTCACGCGCGTCTGATGGCCGGCGAGCACCGCGGTCTTGCGGCCGGTCGTCGCATCCCACACGGTGACGAGGTGATCCTCGCCCGCGGACGCGACCTGTTTGCCGTCGCGCGAGAACGCGACCGCGCGCACCGCGCCCGCGTGTCCGCTGAAGTTCGCCACACGCGCGCGCTCCGCGACGTCCCA
>DATELS010000335.1:0-4162 GCA_035276365.1 Thermoanaerobaculia bacterium | reverse complement strand
CCGCGGAGAACGCGCGCCACCACTCGCGAAACTTGCGCGTGCCCTGCGACGCCGGCACGAGGGAGCCGAGGAGGGCGCCGATGACGGTGACGACGAGGAGCAGGGAAGAGCGCGGCCGGAAGCGCACCGGCACCTCGATCGTCAGCGGACGCTCGCCGCGGCCGACGATGCGATAGTCGACCTCGAAGCGGAGGACGTCGTCCTGCGCCTCCTGCGTCGGGATAAGTGCATTGCCGAATGCCTGCAACGCGTTCGGCGCGACTTCGATCTCGACGAAGCGGATCGCCTGCGGCGCGAGCGGAGTCGGGCGGAGGTCGCGCGCGGTCATTCCGTTCCAGAGCGACGGATCGTCCGACGTCGGCGCGTGCGCGGCCACGAGCTCGAGCGGCATCTGCGGAAGATCGTTCTTCACCGCGACGCGGATGACGGACTTGCTGGCCATGAACACCGGCTGCGGATCTTTGGGGCGTTCGAACGTCAGTCCCGCTTGCGAGGCCGCGCCGAAGATCGGAAGGCGGATCGCTCCCTCCGCGACGGTCGCACCCGCGTCCTGAATGGCGATGTGGATGCCCTCGTGATGATCGTCGAACGCGCCGGTCGACGCCGCGGAGAATGTGCAGCGCTCGACGTGATTCGCGGGTGTGCGCACGTACAGCACGTACGCGAACTGACCGTACAGCTCGCGGATGTCGTTCGGATCCGCCCACACGCTGAACCTGCCGATCTGCGTTCGCTCGACGTCACGCGGAAAGTCGGCGGGCAGCTTTTCCTGCGGGTCGCAGCCCTGACTCTGAAAGCGGACTTCGCCCAGCGGGGACTTGGTGGTTTGCTCGAGAGTGACGTCGAGCGCGTGCGCGGATGTCGCCGCGAGCGCGAGCAGGCTGACAGCGAGCAGGCGGCGAAACATGATGAGGATCAGATTAGCAGACCCAGCGATTGTCGACGCCCGCGCATACAATCGACGCATGCAGCTCGCCGCAAAGGTCGCCATCGTCGTCGTGGGCATCCTGCACCTCGCGTTTCTCGTCCTGGAGATGTTCCTCTGGACGAAGCCCACGGGCCGGCGCATCTTCGGACTCACGCAGGAGCTCGCGAACGCGTCGGCGCCGCTGGCGATGAATCAGGGTCTGTATAACGGCTTCCTTGCCGCGGGATGCTTCTGGTCTCTCTACGCCGGCGAGAATGCGCAGATCTTTTTCCTCGTCTGCGTGATCGTCGCGGGCGTGTTCGGCGCGCTCACCGCGAAGAAAACGATCCTCTTCGTGCAGGCGCTGCCCGGCGCCATCGCGCTCGCGCTCGTTTTGGGCGCATAATTCTCTCCATCGAGAAGGAGGGATTCATTTCATGCGATACGGACGTGTCGTCATTCTGGTCGTTTCTTGTCTGCTCGTCGCGCTGACGGCGTTCAGCTTCACGCAAAGTGGACTGGGCGTCGGCGTCGGGTACGTTTTTCCGATGGGCCACGAATTCGTGACGCAGCTCGCCGGACTCGAAGTCATCGATCGTCTGCCGTGGGCGCCGGACGATCCGCGGAGCAAGTGGGAAGGTCCGCAGGGGAAGGCGAAGAATCCGGTCATCAGCGACGCCGATCGCGCGCGCGTGACGGCATATCTGAACAACGAGAGTCGCTACAACTCCAAGTACGCCGTCGTCTTCGACGCCATCCTCGGCCAGCGCTGGGTCGACGCGGGCGGATTCAACATCGGCAAGTCGACGATCATCCACGCGAATGACTGCTGGGACGCGGTCGCGCAGCAGGCGCCCGAGATTCAGTACGACCACTACATGCGCCGCTACGACGATCGCGGCGCGGAAGGTGGCGTCACGGCGATGACGGAGTCGCAGAGGCGCTTCCGCCGGTACTTCGTGTACGCGGCGACGTCGCCCGCGGGACGCATGATCATCTGGGACGGCGGCGGCTACGCGGCGCAATACGAGGTCGATCGCAACTACTTCCTCTTCGGCCGCGCGGTGCATCTGTTCGAAGACTCGTTCAGTCCCGAGCACACGGTGCGCATCGAAGCGGATCGTCTCGAGAAAGTGCGCCAGGTGAAGGCGTACATCTGCTCGAGCGGCGCGGAGCAGCATTCGCACAAGAAGCCGACGTCCGTCGACTACTCGAATCGCGACGTGATCTGGGCGTCGCCGGTCGGTCCGTACAAGCCTTCGAATCTGCGCCTCGCCGCGCTCGTGGCGACGGAGGCGACGAAGGACCTTTGGGCGGCGTTCATCCGCACGATGGGATTGCCGCCCGAGGCGCGGAGGCAAGCGGCGGAGTCGGAGGCGGACACGCTGATCCGCAACTGGCTCAGCGGCGATCCGGCCGAGCTGCGCACGTGGTACGACAACGAGGCGAATCGCGACGGCACGTATGTGCTGGCCGAGGGACAGACGGGGAAGGGCGTGACGGTCGCCGCGTGCATGGACACGATCGACAAGAAGTGGAAGGGCGATCAGATGGCCGCGGTGCGCGCGCTCGCGGCGACGCAGCGCGTGTGCCTCTTCAACATTCAGGCGGTCGCCGGTTACTCGGATCTCTTCGATCCGTCGATGCACATGCATTACAACTGGGAGTGGCGGACGACGCTGCCGAACGACTGGCTCACGCCCGATCCCGGCTACAAGATCCCCGATCGCCAGGAGCCGGATACCGGCGTGCGCTACGTGTTCAAGAGCCGCGCGAGTGGCAATTACGTGATCCCGAAAGATGGTCTGAAGGACGGATCGCAGCTCCTCGCGTCGACGGGCGCACCGCTCAACGTCACGGCCGTGGGCGACTCGGGCAAGACGTACTTCCGCGCGACGCTCGCGCCGTGGAACTTCGTCAGCTACAACGGCGACTTCTCCGGCGACCTGAAACTGTATGCAGGCAAATACGTCGGCGGCGTCTGGCTGCAGCGTCCGACACAGGACGCGGAGTTCGCCATCCGTCCCGCCGGCGATGCGAGCGGCATCTTCAACTTCAAGCACTCGCAGTGGGTGTGGCTCTACAACGATCGCCTGCAGCTCAACCGGCACGGCGATCCGAAGAACCAGAACGCGCAGTGGGTGTTCGAACGACTCCCGTGAGGATGGTGCTGCCTCTCTCCCTCTCCCCGCAAAAGCGGGGAGAGGGAAGGGTGAGGGGCGTTAACTCATGAACGACTTCCCGCCATTCACCATCCACGGCGTTCCGTAGCGATCGACGCACATCCCGAAGCCTTCCACCCAGAACGTCTTGTCGAACGGCATCGTGATCCTCCCGCCTTCGGCCAGCGCTTCGAAGATGCGCTTCCCTTCGTCGAGATCGTCGTAGGCGATGGCGATCGAGAAGTTCTTCATGCCGTCGTACTGCATGCCGACCATGTTGTCCGAGGCCATGATCGTGCCGCCGTCGAACTCCAGCCGCGCATGCATCGTCCGCTCCTCGGAGCCCGGAGGCATCGGGACGCCGGGAGGCACGTCTTTGTTTTTCATGAGCGTGAGCGTGCCGCCGAGCGTCTGCTCGTAGAACTTCATCGCTTCGGCGCAGTTGCCGGCGAAGATGAGATACGGGTTCATGTTCATCAGTCGTTCCTTTCGAGATTCGTAATCTATCGCGACGCGGCGGGCGCGTACTCGCCGAGAAAACGCCGGTTCCACCACGCGCCGGTTTGTGCGCGCTCGCGCGTCGACGTGAACCAGTACTGCCAAACGACCGCGCGCACCGCGATGGGCGGTGTGCGCGGAAATGGATTCGCGCGGAAGAGGCGGAGCACGTCGGGATCGTTCTCGAGCAGACGCTGCTCGACCGCCATCACCCACGGGTTGTTCGAGACGGTGCCGAGGGAGGCGAACCAGAGGTTCCAGTCGAAGCGCGGTTGATAGGGCGCGAAGAAGCGCGGCGCCTCGCGCGGATTCTGCGGCTTGTACCGAAACGGATACGCCCTCCACGTGCGTCCATCCGCCGTTCCCTGAAACTCGATCTCGTATCGCGCGCGCGTCATCACGGCGAAGAGGCCGTAGTTGTTGACGACGCGGAACGGCTCGACGAACTGCGCGGGTGGCGACCCGGGCGCGAGGAACATCAGCACGCTCATCGTGATCACGGCGAAGAAGGCGATCGCGTGCGAGATGCGAATCGGACGCGCCTCGACGCCATCGCGCATCCGCCGATCCTCGAGCAGCAGGAAGCCGAGGGCGA
>DATELS010000334.1:0-4161 GCA_035276365.1 Thermoanaerobaculia bacterium | reverse complement strand
TCGCGGAGAAGACGACGGAGACGAAGAGCTGGACGTAGTTGTACGTCGTGTCGCCGCTCCCGTTCGGATCGACGGTGATGTTGACGCCGAAGAATGCCGGACCCGCGCGATGCACGATCGCGCTCCAGAGGTCGTAGTACGGGCCGAGGAGGCCGTCGATGCCGGGGATGAGATCGAGCGGGAACGGGAAGAGATAGAGAACGAGATAGACGAAGGCGAAGCAGAACGCGAGGCGTCTGCCGAAGGACCAGCGTTCCGCCGCGCCGTTCTCGTTCACGACTCCAGCCGCGCCTCCATCGTGATCTCGGCTTTGAGAAGTCGCGAGATCGGGCAGCCGTTCTTGGCGTTGTTCGCCGCGGTGTCGAACGCGGCCTGATCCGCGCCGGGCACGCGCGCGACGACGTCGAGATGCGACTTGGTGACGGTGAAGCCGGCGTCGGTCTTCTCCATCGTGACGGTGGCGGTGGTCTGAATGCTGTCCGCGGTCAGTCCGGCGTTGGTGAGCTGTCCGGAAAGCGCCATCGAGAAGCACCCGGCATGCGCCGCCGCAATCAACTCCTCGGGATTCGTCCCCACGCCATTCTCGAAGCGCGTGCTGAACGAGTACTGCGCGTCGCGCAGCGTGCCGCTGTCGGTCGAGATGCGGCCGTTGCCCTCCTTGAGACTCCCGTTCCACACGGCCGAGGCTTTGCGTTTCATCTGGACTCCTTCTGATCGATTTGCGCGGAGCCTATACCATGACGGCGTGCGCCGCGCATTGCTGCTCCTGCTCGTCGTCGTCCTCGCCGCATGCCGCGAGAAGGATCCGGTGGCGAAGACGATCGCGGAGATCGCGGACGCCGCGGACGATCGCGACGCCGGCGCGGTGCTCGAACACCTCTCGTCGCACTACTCGGACGCGAACGGCGATCGCCGCGAGGTCGAGGCAATGCTGCGCCGCTACTTCTTCGCATACCGCGCGATCGACGTGACGGTGCAACGCATGGAGACGACGCACAGCGCCTCGAGCGGCCGCGCCACGTTCCGCGTGCTCTTCATCGGCCAGCCAAAGTCGATTGGCGGCATGGACCAGTTCCTCCCGCGGACTGCGACATACGACTTCGATGTGTGGCTGGAGCTGGAGGACGGGAAGTGGAAGGCGACGACCGCGCAGTGGCGGGAGGTCACGGCGCAGTGAGCCGGAATTGATCGTGCATACATTTGTGCATATGATCTGGGAGTGGGATTTGAGTGGGATTCCGAGAAAGCGGCGAGTATTTTCAAGAAGCATCGAATCCACTTCGCTGACGCCATCGCCGTCTTTGACGACGACTTCGCGAGGACGATTCCCGACGAAGAACAACGTTTCGTGACCCTGGGCATCGACGCGTTACATGAGGTGAACGATGCGCCGAGAATACGATTTTTCCAAAGGAAAGCGCGGGGCGGTGGTCGCACCGGCTCCGGGCAAGGTCCGTATCACCATTCGGCTCGATGAAGATGTGATTGACTGGTTTCGCGAACAGGTGAACGCGGCCGGCGGTGGGAATTACCAGAGCCTGATCAACAAGGCGCTTCGCGAATACATCGAGCATCGCACCGAGCCGCTCGAGAAGACGCTTCGCCGCGTGATTCGTGAAGAGTTGAAAAAGAAGGGCGCCGCGTAGCGCGCGTCACACCTTCTTATCGAACACCCTCTGCGACTTCTTGCCGACGTAGCCGAGTCGTTCGTAGAAGCGGTGCGTGCGTTCGCGGATGACGTTCGAGCGCACGCGAATGCGCGCGATGCCGCGCTCGCGCACCCACGCTTCCCCTGCCGCGACCAGCGCGGCACCGATGCGGGCGGAGCGGTGCGATTCGTCGACGATGAGGCCGCGGATCTCGGCGAAGGCGCCGCTTTCGAGTGAGCTCGTGATCGCGACTTGAATCCACGCGATCACGATCTCGCCCTGCGTCGCGACGAGCACCGCGTCGTTGCCGATCGTCGCGAGACGCTCGGCCATCTCCGCGGCCGATGTCGGATAGCCGAGCTGTCCGTTGAGGTCTGCGATGACGGCAGCGTCCTCCGCGCGCGCGGCGCGGATCGTCACGTCGTGCATGTCACTCCGTCCACCCAGCACGTGTGGCACGCGCCGTACTTCAGCGGGAACGCGCGCAGCGTCTCCGCGAGCGTCGCGCCCATCCGCGCCTCCGGCTCCTCGATCAGAATCGGACAGACGTACACGCCCTTGCTCGTCACCATGCGGCATGACGAGCATTGCAGCTTCGTCGCGTCGTCGTCCGTCAGCTCGCCGGTGAGGCGCTCCCACTCCTCGTACGCGCGCGTTCGCGTCTCCTCCGCACCAATGCGAAACAGCGACAGCACTTTCAGGCGCGGTCGGGGAAAGCCGAGGTCGCGGATGATCTGGAGAAAGCGCGTGCGACCTTCGGCGGATGCGACACCCTCCGCGGCCGTCGTCACCGTGATCACCGGATTGAGTCCCGCGTCCGCGAGATTGCGCAGCCCGATCATCACGCGATCCCACACGCCCTTCCCGCGAATCGCGTCGTGCGACTCCGCGTCGAAGCCGTCGAGGCTCACGCGGATGTCGAGCGAGTACTCGCTCGCATAGAACAGCTCGCGCAGACGGCGGCACACTTCGGGACGCAACAGCATCCCGTTTGTGAGCACGCTCGCCGGACCCTGTTTCAGCGTCGCCTCGAGGATTGGCAGCAGCTCGCGATTCATGAACGGTTCGCCGCCTGTGAAGTAGTACTCCTTCACGCCCAGCGCGCGCGCCTCCGCGAGCCAAGGCTCGACATCCGCGAGCGACATCATCTCGTGCGCGTGATTCTTCGGCGAGCACGAGATGAAGCAATGCGTGCACTCGATGTTGCAGATCGTGCCCGCGACCTGCAGCCACAGCGTGTCGAGCGCGAGCATCGGCACCGCTGGAGTCACGGACGGATTCATCGCAGCGACTCCAAAATCGTCTCGAGCTGCGCGAGTCCCGTCTGCAGCAGAAATCCGTTCGAGCGCCCGTAGCTGCGCGAGCCGACGAAGAAGTAGTTCGGCTCGCCCGATTGCAGATCGATGGGCGCGACCTGCGGCACGGACAGACAATCGGTGATGTTCGAGATCGCGCGATACAACCGCGCGCCGCCTTCCGTCACCGGCGAAGTCTCGACCGTGAGCTCGGTGAGAAACGCGCTATCCGGCCGATATCCCGTGAACGCCGCGAGCACATCCGCCTCGGCCGTGCGTCCGCCGGTGAGCGACACGACGACGTGCCCGTTGTTCTGCGCGACGCTCTCGATCATCGCCTTCCGCTCCACGCGCAAAAACTCCGGCGGCGTTTCGGCCAGCGCATTCGCGCGCGCGACGACGTCGCGTCGCTCGGGCAGCGGATCGTTCAGCACCTCCTCGCACGGACGCCGGTTCGCGCTGCGCATCGCCCAGATGACGCGCGTCGACGGCTCCTCTTCCGCGATTTCCGCGAGCAGCGCGATCGCGTTCGCGGCCGAGTGGCCGTCGCCGAGGACGAAGATGCGGCGGCCGAGGAGGGAGGAGCGGGCGGCGGAGAGCCCGCCGAGCGTGCGGATGGGAAGACGCGCGAGCGTCGACTCGCCGCGCGCGGGCAGACCGCCGATGCCGATCGCGCGCGGGACGCGCAGGCCGCCACTCGCATCGAGAATCACGTCGGCCTCGAACACTTCGTCGCGACGCGTGAGCACGCGGAACGGACGCTCCGCGCGCAGCGGATGCCCCGCGTAGTCCGAGCGCGTGAGGCCGCGGCGTCCGATCGCGACGACTTCGCATCCGGTGCGCACGCGTCCGCGCAGCGGCTCGCGCTGGACGAGCGGCACGAGCACGCGATCGACGTACTCGTCGCCCGTGAGCAGCGCATCCGCGTCGGGCATGGCGTCGCCGAGGAGAGCGCGCATGCGCGGAGAGACGTTCATGCGCAGCGGCGAGAAGAAGCGCGCCGGGCCCCACGTGCGCAGAGACGCGCCGACTTCCTCGCGTTCGAGCACCGTGACGTCGTGACCGCGATCGGATGCGCCGATCGCGGCGGCGATGCCCATCGGCCCCGCGCCGATGACGAGCACGCGCATCAGTCGTCCCGACGCGCGAGCGTCGACTCGCCGCGCGCGGGCAGACCGCCGATGCCGATCGCGCGCGGGACGCGCAGGCCGCCACTC
>DATELS010000333.1:0-3680 GCA_035276365.1 Thermoanaerobaculia bacterium | reverse complement strand
AAAATTATTCGGACTATCGCCCTGACCTTCATGGTCGCGCTCGCGGGTGTCTCGGCCCACGCCGCCGACCTCAACTGCAACACGAGTAATGTCGAGCAGTTCCGCTACTCGTGGCGCGTGCGCGGCGGAGTGCGCTTCCTCGCCGGACTGCTCTTCCCGACGAGCGGCGTCGGCAACCTGCGCACGGTTTACCCGCAGGGGAACGGCCACTCGGTACGCAGCGAGCTGCTCATCACGGCGCCGGAAGGCAAGCAGGGCGGTTTCTACGAATACGGATCCGAGATCGACGACCGCGGCGCGAAGACGCTCGCGACGACGAACGGATACGCGTGGGGCGAGAAGTCGCGCCGCGAGCACACGATCTTCGACTACGTGAAGGGTCTGGCGCGCATCCACAAAGAGACGCCGGACGACGTCGAGAACCGCGTGAAGAAGCTGCCGGAAGGCGACTCGCAGTTCCGCGATGTGCTGACGGCGATCTACTTCCTCCGCCAGAACGCCGCGACGATCAACGCGCCCGTGCAGACGTCGATCTACACCGAAGGACGCGAGTATCCGGTCGTGTTCCGTCCGACCGAGCGCCGCAACTTCGTCATCGACGGCAAGAACACGCCGACGCTGGGCTTCGAGATCGTGGACGCGCCCGGCGGACGCAAGTGGCCGGGCGGCGTGAAGGTGTGGCTGTCGAACGACGCGCGTCGCATCCCGGTGCGCATCGAGATCCAGCAGAGCATCGCGTCGATGCAGCTCGATCTGAAGGCGATCGAGTCGTGCACGCAGATGGCGCGGCTTCAGTAGCGCTACGCCGTCACATCCTTCGGCGAATCGATCGCGGAGCCGAGGCCGCAGAAGAGGCCGACCATGTCGAGGAGCTCGGCGACGTCGAACGGTTTTTCCAGAACGACGGCAGGGCGGAGATCCTCATCGGCGGGGTCGAGCTTGTAGCCGGAGATGATGATCACCGGCGATTCCTGCCGCTTCGTGCGGAACCAGCGCAGCCATTGACGGCCATCCATCCGCGGCATGGAGAGGTCGAGGATGATGAGCTGGATGTCCGGATTCGCCTCGACCAGAGGCATGGCCTGCTCGCCGTCGTTGGCGATCAGCACCTCGAATCCATGCGGGGTGAGCAGCTCGCGGTAATACGTCACGAGCTTGGCGTCGTCATCGATCACCAACAACTTGCGTAGCCTGAGGGTCCGCCGGGCGCGTATCAATCTCGTCGACTCCAGTCTCGCGTAGATCGCTGGCGGGCACTGCAAGTCGCGAGCCCGTCAGCGAGAATCGCGCAGAAGCGGGACGACATCGGTGGGGATCGTCGGCGGCAGCGGCTCGGTTTGGCGCGCCAGCAGGCGGAAGCGCGCGGGATCGTAGCGCAGCGCGATCAGCTTGCCCTTGTGCACCGCCGCGTCGCGCGGAAGCTCGATCCGCAGGCGGACGCCGCCGCTCAGCACGCCGCGCGCGATCCAGCGGCCGTCCGCGAAGCCGGCCTCTTCGACGTTGAAGATGAGGTCGGAGTCCTCGCCGGGTTTTGCGATCGCGAAATCCGTAGGGCGCACGAGCGCGATGCCGCTGCCCTGGAACGGCGGCGGATCGACATCCCACGCGCCGATGACGGACTCGACGACGTTGCCCCGGATCGTTACCGGCACGATGTCCACTTCACCGACCGCGATCGCCGCGGCGTCATTCAACGGACGCGCGAAGACTTCGCGCGCGTCGCCGCTCTGCACGATGCGACCTTCGTCGAGCACGACGACGGTATCCGTGAACGCGAGCTCGTCGCGCGACGACGGCGCGGAGATCACGGTGGTGCCGAGGACGCGGAGCGTGCGGTAGAGGTCATCGGCGAGCGCGGTACGCGCGGCGGGACTGACGCGCTCGAGTAATCGATCAGCGAGCAGAATCGCGGGACGCAGCAGCTCGATGCGCGCGCAGTGCACGCGCGCGACTTCGGTCGCGGAGAGCGCATCGATCCGGCGCTCGAGCAACGAGGCCAAGTTCCACTTCGCGACCGCGAGCTCGAGCTCGTGATAGCGATCCTCGCGATCGAGCGAGCGCGCGCGGACGGCGGCGACGAGCGCGTGCTGCACGCTCCAGCGCTTCGGCGCGTCGAGCTCTGAGGTGACGAAGAGCAGCGGCCGATGCGCGGACTTGAGATCGTTGACGCGACGCTGGCCGAGGATGACGTCACCGGCGGAAGGTTTGAGCGCACCGGCGATCAGGCGCAGCAGCGTCGTCGCGCCGCATGACGGCGGTCCCGCGAGCGCGGTGTGCGTGCTGCGAGGAAAGGTGAGCGTGATGTCGCGCAGCGCGAAGCCGCCGGCGTGGCGGAACGCGAGGTTGCGCAGCGCGACATCGAGCACGAACGCGATTGTAGCTACTGCTGCTTGCGTCGTTGCCCGTTTGGTCCGTTCGGACGCGGCCCGTTCGGCCGCGGTCCGCCGCGCTCGTCCTGCATCCGATCGAGGAAGCCGCGCATCTTCATCCACTGCTGATCGTTCAGCACCGCGCGCATGTCGACGAGCATCATCACCTCGCGCTCGAAGAGCTTGCCGCGCGCGTCGCTGAGGCGCGTCACGATCTTCTGGATCTCCGTGCGGCGCAACTGCGGGCGCTCGATCTCCGCGCGCAGCGCGACCTGCAGCTTCTCCACGCCCGCGCGTGCGTCGATCAAGTCATCCGCCGCGGCGGTGAAGATGTCATCGAGCTTGTTCTGCTGATCCGACGTCAACTGCAACTGCTGCACGACGCCTTCGCGGCGCCACCACTTGCCGGGCGGCATCTGCTGCGCCTGCGCGAACGTCGCGGCCGCGAAGAGCGCCGCGAGAATGAGAGTCTTCTTCATAGCGAGTGATCTCCCGCGGAGTCGATCCACGACTCCCACGCCACCATCGAGTGCAGGTCATTGAGCTCGTCGGACTGCCACGGCGTTTCTTCGAGCGGCATCACTTCCTCCGCCGTCTGCACCGCAACGACGTGAGGCTGCACCGGTGGCTCCGAGACGCGCATCGACAGCATCAACACGATGGCCGCCGCGGCCGCGACGCGCGCGAATGAATACGACGGTTTCTGCTTCTCGATCTTCTTCATGATCGAGACGCGCTGCCGCGCCCAGAACGTCTCCGGCCTGTCATGCGCGCAAGACGAAAGCCCGCGCACTTTCTTCTCCAGCCGCTCGTAGCGCGACGCGCACTCGCCGCAGTCGGCGAGATGCATCATCACCGGCATCGACGCGCCGGGCTGGGTGTAATACGTCTCCAGCAAATCGGCTTCACTGTAGTGCTGCTTCACGTTCTCTCTCCTCGGATTTTCCGGCCGATCTCCACTCCGCCAGCTCTTTGCGAATCTTGTGAATCGCGCGGAACAGATGCGCGCGCACGGTACCCGCGCGCAGCCCGAGGTGTTCGGCGATGTCCTCGAGCGAAAGGTTTTCGTAGTGGCGCAGGCGGAAGATCACCTTCTGCTGCGCCGAGAGCTGCTTCTCCGCGCGTTGAATGGACGTGCGGAGCTGCGACGACATGAACTGTCTTTCCGGATCAGGACGATCATCGACGGCCTCGAGGATCGTCTCTCCTTCTTCATCATCCTCGCGCGTGACGAAGAGGCTGACGAAGCGGCGGCGGCGCAGCGTGTCGCGCGAGCGATTGATGGCGATGCGCGTCAGCCACGTCTCGAGC
>DATELS010000332.1:0-2669 GCA_035276365.1 Thermoanaerobaculia bacterium | reverse complement strand
CGTGCCCGACTCGTCGACGACCGGCGCGTCCTGCGTCGCCCCTTCCAGCAGCGGCAGCGCCTCGTGCACGAGGTCGGGCTTCACGCGAATGATGCCGCCCGGCACGCGCAGCGCGCGTTGCGACGGAAACCGTCCGTCCGCGAGCCAGATCACGAACACGCTCCGCCACTCCAGCCCCTTCGCCTGATGCACCGACGACAACACGATCTTCTCGTCCTCGGGACCCACGACCGCCACATCCTCGCCGGCGATCGGATTCGCCAGCGCCACCTCGTCGAGAAAGCGCTCCACTTCGTCGTAGCGCAGCGCGTACTGCGAGAGCTGTTCGAGATCGTCGAGCCGCGCCTGCGCGTTCGGAAACTTTGCGCGCGCGTAGTCGCCGTAGCTGCGTTCGACAACGAGGCGAATCGTCTCCGAAGGATTGTGCTTCATCGAGTCGACGGAGATCAGTCGCAGCAGCGACGCCGCGCTCTTGAGCGATCCCGACGCGCCGCGTCCGCTCGTCTCGACGCCGTGCAGAAAGCGATCGAGCGGATTCACCGCGTCGCGAATGCGACTCCACACTTCGGCTGCCGTTTTCTCGCCGATCTTCGGATACAGCTTGAGCATCCGCTTCCACGACAGCTCGTCGCGCGTGTTCGTCACGACCTTCAGATACGCCAGCACGTCCTTGATGTGCGCCTGCTCGAAGAAGCGCACGCCCGAGCGGATCTCGTACGGGATCAGCCGCCGCGAGAGCTCCATCTGCAGCTCGAGCGACTGATAGTGCGAGCGATACAAGACCGCGATGTCGGAGAGGCTCTCTCCTTCGTCGCGCAGCTCGAGGATGCGCTGCGCGACGAAGTTCGCCTGCTCGTACACGTCGTCCACGCCGACCACCGCGGGATCCGGACCATCGCCGCGCACCGCCTGCAATTCCTTGCGGAACTGAAAGCGATTGGCCGCGATCGACGCGTTCGCGAGCTGCAGGATTTGTCTGGTCGACCGGTAGTTTGTCTCCAGCTTGTAGATCGTCGCCTCGGGGAATCGCAGCGGAAACGTGAGGATGTTTTCGAACGACGCGCCGCGGAACGAGTAGATCGACTGGGCGTCGTCGCCCACCACCATCACGTTGCGCCGCTCCGACGCCATCGCGTCGATGATGTCCGCCTGCAGCTTGTTCGTGTCCTGGTACTCGTCGACGAGGATGTGCCGGAACCTTCGTTTCAATGCCGCCGCGATCTCCTCGTGATCGTCGAGTAGCACCTTCCAGAACACGAGGAGGTCATCGAAGTCCATCGCGTTCGCGTCGCGCTTGCGGTCCTTGTACGCGCGGAACACATTCACGATCTCCTCGCCGTACATCATGAAGTGCGGGTAGTTCTGCTCGAGGTGCAGCTCGAGCGGCGTGCGCGTGTTGATGAGAAACGAGTAGATGTCGAGGAGCACGTCGCCCTTCGGGAAGCGCTTCTCCAGCGTCTTGATGCCGAGGGAGGAGACGGAGGACTCCATCATCTCTTTGGAGTCTTCGTCGTCGAGAATCGTGAAATTCGAGCGATAGCCGATCGCGTCCGCGTACTTGCGCAGGAGGCGATTGCCCATCGAGTGAAACGTGCCGCCCCAGATGCGGCGCGTGTCGATCGTCACGAGCTGCTCGACGCGCGAGAGCATCTCCCGCGACGCCTTGTTCGTGAACGTGACGATGAGGATCTCGCTCGGATCGACGCCGTCTTCGATGAGGCGCGACACGCGATAGGTGAGCGTGCGCGTCTTCCCGCTCCCCGCGCCGGCGATGACGAGCATCGGCCCGTCGCCGGCCATGACGACGTCGAGCTGCTCGGAGTTGAGCTGGTCTTCGTACGCGACGCGGTACTGCTTTTTCGGTTTGGGCGCGGGCTTGAGGGTGTAACGGCGGACCTTGGTGGACATGCGAGGCGAAGAGTCTATCGGACCGCCTGCCTCCGTATACTGTTTGCCGATGCCCCGCTTCCTCGCCTTCGTCGCCATCGTCTTCTGGGGCATCTCGTTCGTCGCGACGAAGGCCGTGTTGCGCGAGATCTCGCCGGTCACGCTGATCTTCTCGCGCTTCGCGATCGCGGCGATCGTGCTGCTGTTCATCGTGCGCAAGCTCCCGCCGCGCGACGCGTGGGGCCAGCTCGCGCTGATGGGATTCGTCGGCGTGTTCATCCATCAGATGCTGCAGTCGTACGCGCTGACGATGACGACCGCGACGAACACCGGCTGGCTGATTGGACTCTGCCCGATCTGGTCGGCGGTGCTCTCCGCGATTTTTCTGCGCGAGCGATTCGGCGGATGGAAGATCGCGGGTCTCGTCGGCGGATTCGCGGGCGCGCTGCTCGTCGTCACGCACGGCGACTTCAGCTCGCGCGTCCTCGGACGTCCGTCGACGTTCGGCGATGTCCTGATTCTCATCAGCACGATGAACTGGGCGGTCTACACCGTCCTCGGCCACGACACCATCCGCCGCCTCGGACCGCGCCGCGCGACGTCGGGCGCGATGCTCTTCGGCGCGCTGATGCTCACGCCGATCTTTCTCGCGCAGCGCGGCTGGCGCGAGTGGCCGCGCCTCACGCCGGGCGGATGGGGCGCTCTTCTCTTTCTCGCGATCGGATGTTCCGCCCTCGGCTATCTCTTCTGGTACGGCGCGCTGGAGCGGATCGAGGCGTCGC
>DATELS010000331.1:0-4764 GCA_035276365.1 Thermoanaerobaculia bacterium | reverse complement strand
TCGACGACGTGAAGTGCACGGTGCCCGTGTAACCGGTGACGGTGGCGTTCGACGCATCGAGCGCGGTGACGGTGACGTTGAACGGCACGCCGTTCGAGACCGTCGCCGGCGCGGTGACGCTGAAGTGCGTGGCCACCTGCGGCGCCGCGTTGACGGTCGTGTTCGCGGTGCCGGTGATCGACGCGGTGACGGTGTCGGTCGCGGTCACGCTCTGCGCGCCGTTCTGCGTGAGCGTGACGCTGAACGTATGCGAGCCGGCGTCGCCGCCGGTGAACGTGTAGTCGCTCGGCAGCGTGCCCGTGCTGGACGACGTGAAGTGCACGGTGCCGGTGTACGTCGTGACCGTGCCGTTCTCGCCGTCGAGCGCGGTGACGGTGACGTTGAACGGCACGCCGTTGGTGACGTTCGCCGGCGCGGTGACGCTGAAGTGCGTCGCGGCCGCGTTGACGGTCGTGTTCGCGGTGCCGGTGATCGAGCCGTTGACGGTGTCGGTGGCGGTGATCGACTGCGAGCCGGTCGTCGTCAACGTCACGCTGAACGTGTGCGTGCCGTTGTCGCCGACGGTGAACGTGTAGTCGCTCGGCAGCGTGCCCGCGCTCGACGACGTGAAGTGCACCGTGCCGACGTAGCCGGTGGCGATGCTGTTCGACGCGTCGCGCGCCGTGACCGTGACGTTGAACGCGACGCCGGAGGTGACGCTCGCCGGCGCGGTGACATCGAAGTGCGTGGCGGACGGATCGTGATTCGTGAGGCTGAAGTTCGCGGTGAGCGAGTTCGTCGACGCGACGACGTTGTACGAGCCGGCAACGCTGTTCGCGGTGAAGACGGTGGCGGTGGCGACGCCGCTCGCGTTCGTCGTGGCGTTCGTCGTCGTCGTGCCGTTCGCGAACGTGCCCGAGGCGCCGCTCGCGGGTGCGGTGAAGACGACGCCGATGCCTTCGATCGGCGCGTTGCCCGAGTCCTGCACCGTCGCCTGCAGTTGCGTCGCGAACGCGGTGTTCACGTTCGTCGTCTGCGGCGTGCCCGCGGTCGCGGTGATCGACGCCGCCGGCGGAGTGGCGGGCAGGAAGTCGGTGGCGCGGATGCGCGGGAAGAGCTGATAGCCGCTGTCGAACGGACCGGCGTTGTCGAACTGGCCGAGGACGCCGATGATCGAGAACGTGCCCGCGGGCGGCGCGGTGCCGTCGATGTCGGTATCGCTGTCGATGCGCATCTGCACTGTGCCGGTGGCGTCGTTGATGTTGTAGTTCGTGTTCGCGGCGAACGTCGCCGGCGGGCTGGAGATCGTGACGTTGTTGACGCGGATGAGGCGTCCCTCGTACTGCTCGCCGACCCCGCCGTTCGCGAGCTGCGACAGCGTGACGACTTCCGGACTGACGGCGGGCAGCGTGCCCGGCGCGAGGATGGTGATGTCGGCCGCGCCCGCGGGCGTGATCTCGGTGAGACCGTTGAACTGCGCGACGGTGCCGGTGACCTCGACGTTGTCGCCGAGGTTGAGCGTGGTGTTGATCGAGGTGGAGAAGATGTCGACGCCGCCCGTCGGGTCCTGAATGTACACCTCGGTGCCCGAGGCGCCGCGGAAGTCGACAGACGTGACGACGCCGCGGACCTTCACCTGCTGGCCGAGGCGGTCCGGAACGTAGTCGTCGGGCGAGGTGCCCGTCGTCGGATCGACGTCTTCGCGCGCCTGCGCGATCGTGATCAGCGACGGACCGCCCGCGGCGGCGCCGAGATCCGTGCGGTCGCGCGGAGCGACCGTGTAGCGCGTCGTGAACGGACGCAGGAAGTCGTCCTGCTGCACGATGCCGGTGAGCGTGAACGTGCCGGCCGGCGTCGCGAGTCCGGGGATGTCGCTGTCGCCGTCGATCTTCATCTCGATCGAGCCGGTGCCGTCGTTGACGACGACGAAGCCGTCGACGCCGCCCGAGCCGGGGATGGTGCCGCTGACGACGTGGCAGTTCGCGATCGTGACGAGGAACGCCTCGTTGCCTTCGGGATCGCCGTTGATCTGCGCGATCGTGCGCGCGATCGGAGTCGCGGACGACGCGCCGTTCAACGTGATCGTGTACGGATTGAACGAGCCGGGGCCGGTGGCGTACGGTTTGTCGACGCCGTCGAAGGGCGGCGTGACGTCGAGGCGGAAGCGGCCGGTGAGCTGGTTGATCACGCCGGCGATCGTGTACGCGTTGCCGGCCGTCATCGGCTGCACGGCCGGGACGTCGGGCTCGATCGTGCGCGAGACGTTGAGCGCGCCGGTGCCGTCGACGACGTAGTCATCGTTGTTCGTGCTCGAGTAGTTGCCGGTCGTCGACTCCGCGGTCGCGGAGATGCGCGCCGCGTACTCGAGGAACGTCGGCTCGCCGAGCGCGGTGAGCGAGCGCAGGTTCGCGATCGGCGTCGTGCCGGAGAAGTAGCCGCCGGGATACGTCGTCGAGAGACCGTTCGCGACCGCGGTGACGCTCCAGTCGACGCGCGTGCCGTTCGGCTGCGCGGGGATCGTGGCGCTGTACTCGCCGCCGCCGATCGGCGTCATCGTCACCGGCGCCTGACCCGCGCCGTTGAGCGCGTAGCTCAACGTGACGCTGGTGATGGCCTGCGTGTCGTTGACCAGCGCCGTCACCGTGGCGGTGTCGGCGGCCGTCGGGATGGTCGGAGTGACATACGGAATGACGGTCGGCGGGAAGTCCGCCGCGAGGCCGGTGCCCTGTCCGTCGAGCGCGTAGACGTGCGCGGACGGCGAGATGCGCGCGCCGCCGTCATCGAAGCTCTCCATCGTGAAGCTGACGAGACCATCGGTCTTCAGAAGGATCGTGCCCTGGCCCGCGTGCGCCTGATCGGCGCCCGAGTAGCCCTGCGTGCTCGTGCGGTTGTCCGTGGCCGGGCTCGGATCGGTCTGGTAGTACACCGGACCGTTGCCCGGATTCGGCAGGCCTTCGCCGCCGTACGTGTTGCCGCTCGTGACCGGGATGTTGAGGTACTTGTTCGCGGTCTCGCGGTTCGGGTGGCCGAACGTGTTCGTCGCGCCGATCGACGCGAGCGAGCCTTCCGCCTTGAGCTGCGAGAGGAAGCGGCGTCCGTTCGCGGTCGTCGAGCCGTGGTGGTCGAGCTGCACGAAGTCGATGTCGCGCGCCATCTGCGCGACGAACGTCTCGACGTCCGGCGTCTTCGCCGTCGTCGTCTGTCCGCCGCCCGTGAGGTCGCCGGAGATCACGAGATCGAAGTCGTTGAACTCGAGGAGCGTGGAGACGGAGGAGGAGTTGAGGTCCGTGCCCGACACCCAGATGTGGCCGCCGCTGGCGAGGTTGCCGCCGGCGACGAGGAACGTCGCGCGCATGCCGCCGCCGAGGTCGACGGTCGATCCGGGGACGACGGTCTGGCGCGTGATGCCGTGCGAGCTGAGCGCGTTTTTGTATGCCGTGTACGCGGTGCCCGTGCTGTTCGTCGGCACCGGCGGGACGACGTTCGCCGCCTCGCCGTTGTCGTACGCGATGCCGGTCGGCGACACGCGTCCGGCGTTGATCACTTCCGTGAGTCCGCCGTCGTGATCGACGTGATAGTGCGTGAGCACCGTGTAGTCGACCTTGCCCGAGGGTCCGAGGACCGTGTCGAGGAGCGGGATGATCTTCGAGGTGCCCTGTCCCGGAGGACCGCCGTCGATGAGCATCGACTTGCCGCTCGGCGAGACGATGAGCGTGCCGGCGCCCTGGCCGATGTCGACGAAGTAGACCTTCGCCAGCGGACCGGAGGGCGGCGGCGCGGACGGCGTGGCGCTGACCTGCGCGGAGTCGCCGCTCTCGTTCGCGCCGCTGAGCGCGGAGACGACGTAGTAGTAGGTGATGCTGTTCGTGACGCTCGTGTCGTTGTAGCTCGTCGTGGCGAGGTTCGGCGCGATCGTCGTGTACGGACCGCCGCTGACCGTCGCGCGCTTCACGTTGTAGCCCGTCGCGCCGAGGCTCGCGTCCCACGTGAGGCCGACCTGCGCGTTGCCCGGCGTGGCGACGAGATTCGTCGGCGTCGGCGGCGCGGAGGCGGACTGGATGTTCAGCGGAATCGACGTCGCGCTGCTGCGCGACTGCGCGTCGTTGAGCAGCACGGGCAGCGTCTTCGGTCCGAGCGGCGTGGCCACGGCGACCGTCGCGCTGTACGAGTAGATGTTGTCGCCCGGCGAGACGTCGCCGTTCGAGCCGTCGTCGAAGAACGCCTGCGTCGCGCTGAGACCGATCGAGCTGAGGTCCGCGACGACGGTGACGCCGGTGCTCGGCGGATTCTGTCCGAGGGTCACGGTGACGGTGAGGAGCGTGGTGCCTCCCGGCGGCACGCTCGGCGGATTCGCGGCGCCGCTGCCAGTGGGCGCGGTGCGCGGAATGATGTCGCCGGTGCTGCGCGGGAACACCTGGTAGCAGCAGTCGAACGGATTCGTCGCGTCGCTCTGGCCGACGAGACCGACGACGGAGAAGATGCCGCCCGGTGCGGTCGTGCCGTCGATGTCGGTGTCGCTGTCGATGCGGATCGTGCCGGTGTTCGTGCCGTCGGTGACGGTGACGTTGCCCGACGCGCCCGCGGCCGGGAACGTGCCCGACGAGACGGTGAGGTTGTCGATGCGGACGAGCGTGCCTTCGAGCGGCTCGCCGACGCCGTCGAGGAGCTGCGCGAGCGTGACGACGTTCGGCGTGACCGCGGGCAGCGTGCCGCCCGGCAGCACCGTGATCGACGTCGGTGTGATCTCGGTGAGACCGTTGAACTGCGTGAGCGTGCCCGAGACTT
>DATELS010000330.1:0-53310 GCA_035276365.1 Thermoanaerobaculia bacterium | reverse complement strand
CGCAGGGACGTCCCAGTCGGGCGTTCGAGGTTTTCCGCCGATGATGATCGTCGGGTCGTACCGGGGGGAGAAACCCAGAGTGCGCAGAAGATGCCCGGCCACCAGTTCGTGGTAGGTGTTCTGAAATGCGGGCCCCTGATCGTGCGACTTCTGCAGGCGATCGATGTATCGCGGCGCATCGTCCGGATGGAGCTCGGCAACGTACTCTTCGATCTCCGCACGCAGCGCCGCGTTCTCCGGTGCACAGACGACTCTGTACAGGAGCGGCCGCAGGCGCACCGGCATCCGACTGTAGGTCGTGTCGATCCGACTTACGTAGTCAGTGCTGAAGACGGTCATACCGCTGGAGGCGGCCGAGAAGGTATCGGCGCGTACACACGAGTTGCTGATCGACGCGTGCCAGCAGGGAGCCACCCGATGCCGTGACCAGCGGCGGCGTATGGTGCAGCGCGAAATCGTCAGGATGAAGCACAAACGCGGCATTCGGGTCGGCCGCAGGCGCGCAGAACATCTCCGCGGCGCCGACGTGCATGTAGTGAACGCCGCCGCGAATCGAGTAGAACCGTTGCTGTACCTGGAAGCCGCGTCGTACCTGGGCGGCGAGGCGTCGTCCGGCCGCAATCAAGGTCGGCTCTGTCAGATCGTCCATGCAGTCGAGCGAGAGGTCGATCAATGCCTGTGCGATTGATCGCGGGTCGTTTGTTACGACGTGCGCAACCCGGGGGCTCCACCCCTCCGTGTCTGGCGCGAGGCCGCCGATCCACTCGTCCGTTGGATCCGTCGGAGCGTACGCGGGAAGACCGAGGAAACCTGGAGATCGGTCCTCTGCATACCAGGCGTCCTCCGTTCGACCACTTTGATCGTCCGCGATGACTCTCGCAATCCGGTTTGCCACCACGTCAAAGTACGCGTCGTTCTCGAGCGAGGCCGCGAACTCGGCTGGAGTCGAAACACCCGAACAGAGAAAGGCGAGGTCGTACGTCGCCTGCGAAAGGGCTCCTGCGCCCAGATCGACCGAGACACGAACCGGACCGCGCGCCGCCTTGACGGTGCGAGCGCGCGACAGGAGCGGCTCGCCTCGACGAGCTTCGTCGAGGAGCCGCGGGAGCCGACGCTGGACGGCATTCGCCAAGGCGATGCTGGCTGGATCCGGGGGACGCAGAATCGTCACGAGAGTTATTGTAACTCGAGGAAGCGCGCACGACCTTGCCGCCAGGCAGTACATCCCGCAAAATCTCAGGCCGACAACCGGTCGCGTTTACGGTAGCGCGCGTGCTTCCCGGTGAGTCCATCGTCCAGAGGAGAATCCGCGTGAATTCAAGAGCTGCATCCGTCGCAGTCGTGAGTGTCGTGTTGCTCGCCTGGAGCGCCAGTGCGTTGACGTTCGTTCGACCTGCGCCGCAGGTTCGTCTCGTAGAGGTGAAGGTGACCGCGGGTGGGAAGACTTCGACGGCAACGCCGGACATGCTCGGCACCGCCGATCCGAAGTACCTCGGGAGCGTGACGACGTTTTCGGATGATCGGCTCGCGTTCACCGCGAACCTGAATTCGCACGGACTCCTGCTCGTCGTGGAGAACAAAGGCGGAGAGAGTGCGAAGGTGCTCTGGGAGGACGGCGCGTTCATCGATGAGCAGAATGCCTCCCATCCTCTTCGTCACGAGTCTCGCGCGGCTTCGGAGGAACGCGGAAAACGCATCTTCGAGGAGATGAAGCGGCGGCTGGCCCGCGGTGAATCGTCGCTGCTCAAAGAGGAGGAGCTCCCGCCGTCGTCGCCGACGTCCATTATCGTCGCCGGAACGCAGTTGGACGAATGGGTTCACGCCGCGGACCTGGTCGGCGAATCGAAGAAGTTCCTCTTCCCCACCAGCGACTCCGCGAGCCCGATCGCGGGTGAGTCGGCGGCTGATGTTCGCGCGCGGGTCGAGGAGAAAGTCGCCGCAGCGAAGGGCAACAAGTATCGCTATCTGATTCCGATTCGCATGGGCGACGAACGGAGGGAGTATCTCTTCACGTTCGTGTACGAAGGCGCAGAGATCTCGGTGGAGACGCGGTGACGCGATCAGAACGACCAGGAGCTTTGAAGATGACTATGCGAATTGGACGCTGTTTGGCGGTTGTGATCATCGCGGCGGTCGTTGCGCACGCACAGTCTCACAATGTCACCAAAGAAGAAGAGGTGAAGTCGCCCGAGCCGTGGACCCAGGCACCGGCCGACTTCCGCGGGGTGAAGTTCGGCGCGACACTCGACGAAGCTCAAGCCACCCTCGGGCCGATGAAATGCGAGGAAGCGACATGGGAGGGTTACCCGAAGAACGCGACTCGCTGTCACACGAAGGACCGCAGTAAGGCGTTCAAGGTCGCCGGTGAGGTGATCAACACCTACTACGTCTTCCATCAGGGGATGTTCGTCGCCGTGGACTTCACTCAGGGGCTCATGGCCGGCATGGCGCAATACGCTCCACCCACGTACCACGAGCTCGCGACAGCATTCGAGCAGAAATACGGCACACCTACATTCAAACGAACGTTCCGCCATACAGGCGTTGAAAAGAAAACTCTACGGAGCTACGTCGGCGGCCGCTACGCTGGCTCGCGACCCGAGTTTGTCCCCTTCGATTACAAAACTTATGTCGTCGCGTGGGAAAACGAGACGATGCACATCTACCTGGCATCGGATCAATCATGGCGTTTGACCAACGGTTCGATCGAGACGGCCGCGTGGCGCACGGCGCGTGAGGAAGCGCAGAAGACGCGGAAGACCGACGTCACTCCATTCTGAGCCGGTTCGCGACACTTTGATGTGAGTGCAATGCGAGATTCCGAGCGTCAGGTACTGGAGCGCCTCACCCGATTGCACCGCAGCTCGCGGGAGCAGCCGTCGACGCCCCCACAAACGATCCTCCTGACGCCGTCATCACCGTCGCAGGCGCTCGGCTGGGATTCGAGCTGACCGATATCTTCTCAGTCGGCCAAGTGAATGACCGCGGCAGCGCCTTCTTGCAGTTCGAGGTGCAATGGCTCGCGCTGAAGCGCGTGATCCTCGAGACGCTTTCAGCAGCACCCCAATCTCGATCAGTGCGACATCTACCTGCGGCTGGATCGCCAGTCGAGCGATGAGTTCGACCTCCGGAACCTACCGAAACCCGGCGACTACCAGACGTTCGCTCGTCAGCTCCTGCGCGCCATCATGAGCGGACGGCCGGAGCCCTTCAATCGTCACTCGAACGCCACCACACACGTCGAGCTCCCTGAGACTCCCGAGTTCGGCGTGCTCCATCGATACACACGTCGCGCTGAGGTCGTGTGGCGCCCGGAATTCACTCGACTGAATGTCGCGGTGGATGTTCACTTGCCGGCCGTGGAAGCGGGAGCGCTCAACACCAGCACCGCATCGCTCGAGATGGCGATCCTCCGCAAGACGACCCTTACGTCCGAACAGCAGCGGCGAATCCAGGCTGCGTCTATCATCGAGTACTACCTCGTTCTCGGAGGTCAGCAGAGCGGGCGCTTACCTCATTTTCAAGCCGGCTCGCGGGCGGGTCTGCAGGATGCGCTCGTGTTCGTGCGCCATCCGTTCGAGCGATCCGTCTTCGACGGCATCATTCTGTTCGACGATCTAAACGACCGGGCCGAAGTGTTCTGCACGAAGTGCCTCTCCGCCTCTCAGAAGTACAACCGTCTCGGGGTCGGCTTCCTCAACTTCTACAACGCCGAGATGTTCGTGTTGCCCCATGCGTGCCCCCGATTGGCTCCTCAACAAACTTCCTGAGGGGCTTCTTACCGCTCGTGACGTGTGCCAGGGAACCTGCCACGAGACGACGAACCGCAGCTTTTGCCGGGAGGCTGCTTGCCGCGGAAAACCGGTGGAGGCTGTAGCTCGCCAGCTCGTGGCCGCAGCAGCTAGCCACTCGGCAGGAGTAGAGCCCGGCAGTCCGGATGTTTCCACACCGGAGCGAGATGACTCATGCCTGATGCGTTTCTACCCGCCGCCGTGCGCCCGACGGTGCAACTACTCCCTCTACTGGCACTCACGCCCGAGCGCTTCCAGTCGTTCTGCCGCGACCTTGTGAGTGCTCTTCCAGAGATCGTCGAATGCCATCAGCACGGCGTCCCCGGCGATCCGCAGGGAGGCATCGACCTCGTCTCGACGGACGTGAGCGGCGAGACCGTCTGCCATCAATGCCGGCGCGTGCAGAAGTTCGGCCCTGCGGATCTTCGAAACCTCGCGGAAACCGTGACGTACCAGGCGAGCCGCTATTACGCGCTGATCGCTTGCGCAGCGACGGCAGGTGTGCGGGACGAAGAAAAGAAGCACCAGCTCTGGACGGTATGGGACGTGGACGACATCTCGGCGAAGGTGCGCGCTCTGCCGACCGAGGTCGCCCGGCGCATCGTCCGGACGAACTTTAGTGGCCAGTTGTGCCGTGACTTCCTCGGCATCGAGCCGTTCGGCGCGTTCCTCGAGCCGGACGATTTCTTTGCGCCGTTTCTCGATTCGAGCCGCATCTTCAATCATTCCTACGCGCTGGTCGGCCGCAGCGAAGATCTGCAGAAGCTCGAAACGTTCGTCGCAAATCCGGAACAGCTGATCTTCGTCCTCCCCGGCCGCGGCGGCATCGGGAAGAGCAAACTCCTGCAGGCATTCGCGCAACGAGCGGAACGGACACACCACGTGTACTTCGCGCAGCTCGATTTCGACATCACGGCTCCCGCTCTCGGCGAGCTCCCCGTCTCGAACACGATTCTCATCATCGATGACGCGCACCGTCGCAAGGATCTCGGACTGCTCTTCCAGCATGCTGTGCGCACACGGACAAAACTCGTTCTCGCGACGCGCCCGCAGCTGCGCGATGAGCTGCCGTCGCTCGCCTCACGACACCACATCGACGTGCGCGAGATGGCGAGCGTCGAGCCGCTCGAGCAAATGACGCTGTCGGAAGTGGAAGCGCTCGCAGCGGAAGTGCTTGGGCCGGAGTTCCGGCATCTCGCTCGCGAGCTTGCCGCAGCGACGAGAGACTGTCCGCTCATCACGATCGTGGGAGGCCGCCTGCTGCGCGAGCATCGTGTCGCTCCGTCGCTGCTGGCCAACGACGAGCTGTTCCGCGAGACCGCGCTCGCGCGATTCTTCGATGAGATCGTGGAGAACGCGAAGCCCGGGTCTGACGAGGCCGAGGTGCGAGGACTTCTGGAGATCATCGCGGCACTCGCGCCGATCCAACCGTTGTCTCAACGCTTCATTGCAGCCGTTCAGGCGCTGACGTCTATGGATGCAGAAGCCGCCGCATCGTGGTGCGAACGTCTCCATCGCCACGGCGTGCTCGCCCGGCGCCATGATGGTCTCCGAATCGTCCCCGACTTGCTCTCCGACTACATCCTCGGCGTAGCGTGCACGCGGCCGGGCGTGAACGGCAGCACGTTCGTCGAGAAGATCGTCGCCGCGGTCGGCACGCTCGATCACGCTCTCCTTCGCAATCTGGCCGCGGTCGACTGGAGAGTTGGCCGGAAGACCGGCGAGGAGCTCCGCGTACTCGGAACGGTATGGGATTCAGTCGTCGCGACGTTCAAAGCCGCGCCGAACTCCGAACGACGACAGATGCTGGGCACTTTGAAGGAAGTGGGGTACTTCCTTCCGAGGAAGATGCTCGAGCTGGCGAAGCTCGCCCTCGAGTTCCCGACCGCGGCCGAAGAGACCGGCCCCTATGCAGCGCTCGTAACGACGTCGCACGGCGACGTCGTCGCGGCCCTCCCCGAGGTCGTTCGATACGCGGCGTACGACCCGTCGACGTTCGATGCGGCGTGCGACTTCCTCTGGCGTCTGGCGAACGACGAGCGCCTTCCGAAGCCTCGGAAGAACAGTGACGACAAAGATCCCGTCAGCGTTCTGCGCGAGATCATGGCGCCCGGTCTGCGGAAGCCTGTGTGGGTTCATCGGCGGCTCATGAACCGTGTCGAGACGTGGTTGAAGATCACACAAACACCAGGGGAATGGATCAGCATCGTTCGCGTCGTGCAGTCGCTGTTCATGAAGACCGGCATGGACCACACTGTTGACGATCTGACGATCACCACGCGATCGTTCTTAGTGCCCGCCGAATACCTCAAAGGGACGCGAAGTAGAGCGAGAGCCATTGTCGTGAAAGCGCTGGATCACTCCGACCGACAAGTGGTTGGGACGGCGGTGAAGGCGCTCGGCGAAGCGTTGCAGCGGCCACACAGCCTCGGCGGCCTGTTGGTCACGGACGAACAGGCCGCAGCATGGCAACCGCACCGCCTCGAAGCGATGAGCATCTTGCGTCGTCTTGCGGAGCGCAATGCCGATCCCGTCATCGGCATTCAGATTCGCGAGACTGTTGAGTGGTACGCGGAGCGGGACACCGGCGACGAAGACATGCGAGAGGCTGCGCAGCAGGTACTCGCCTCGCTATCGGAGACGTTGATCGACAGAGTCGCGCGGTTCATCAATAGCCCGTTGGGCTCGCATCGCACGGTTGAGGTCGACCAAGACGAGACGGCGCGTCTTCTCAGAGCAACCGCTGAAGAGTTTGCGGCGACAACTCAGGCCAGCGATGCCATTCGGCACCTCGACGACACCATCGGCGGGCTGCGAATCCTCGATCTGCATCCACATCCGGCGCCGTTTCTCACCGCCGTTGCGAACGCGAATCCCGTGGTCGCCGCTGAAATGGCGGAGCTGCTCACGGCCGCGAACGCGCCGGAGCTTGCACGCTACGCGAATTCGATCGTGATGCCGTTGCGCGCGTCGGATGAGCTTCGGTTCCACGTCCTGATCTCAACGATCGTGCGGAACGATGCGCGTGAGATGGCGGCGACGGTGGTTGCGTCGTACGCATGGTGGATCGGCGAAGACGATCTGAACGAGAGGGATCTCGAGAACATCACCGCCCTCTTCGCGATGGCCGGCGAAGTAGCGGTCGCCGGCCTGAGTAGCCTACCTCGCCTTGCGAAACGCCACCCACGGACTGCAGCTGCGCTTCTTCTGGGCACCGACTTGCGCGGCGATCACAAGGACGTCGAACGCATGGCGGAGATGTTCGACGAGCCGGAGCAGACTCTGTTTTCGGCGTTGACCGCCAACGAGCTCCGAAGCTGCATTGCGAAGCTCGAAACGGTGCCGCAGCTCGACGGCGTTCATCTCGGCGACTTCGTCGAGGAGTGCGGCCGCCGCGACCCGCTTGCGATCATCGACTTGCTGCTCCGTCGTATCCAGCGGGAGGACCGCGTGAGCATGCTGCGCTTCACGGCTCTGCCGATGGATCCGCCGGAGGTGGTGATTGATGAAGCGCTTTCGACCTCCGAGGAGTACGAATTGCTGCTCACGAAGATCGCCGATGCGTACGCGAACGGGATGGCGTACGACGCGCCGCGGCTATTCACACTCGCATCAGGGAAGATGAATGCGGCAGCGGTCGCATTCCTCAAGCGGAAGAGCGCGGAGCGAACGGATTCGGCCGTCACGTTCGTCGCTAACTGCGTTCGTGGCGAAGCGTGCCGGCGCCTGATTCTGGAGGACTCGGCGTTCGTCACGCAGCTCCTCGCCGATGCGGCAGCAGTTGATTCGGAGCTGCGCGATGCGATGCACGATGCGCTGCTGAGATGTGCCGTGCCGCGGACCACGACCGATGACCTGCGGCGACAGATCCTCACGAGCGCAATCGCAGCGCGCGATGCGTTACCGATCTCGGCTCCGGCTCGAGACTTTTATGAGAGCGTCGCGGCTGAGATCCAACGCATCAAGCGAACGGTCGATGTCACGCCGGAAGACGAGGACTTCGAAGACGAAGAGGAGTGGTGATCGATTGCGCCTTCGGCACAATCCCGAACTGCTCGAGCCACGTCAGGTCGAGCTGCCATTCTTTGCGCGTGCGTAGCTTCCACAGTGCGAAGGCGAGCTTCAGGTAGCGATCAGCGTCGGCGATCGACCAGTCGTTGATTTCGCAGAGGTGCAACTTCGCGTATGGCCCGCGGCCGTTCTCGTTTGCGCGGCCGAAGTGCTTCACGTCGTGGCATTCGGGACAGACCGCGATGAGACCGACGAGCCGCTGGTAGCTCTGCGCGTCGTCGAACTCCCATCGCTCGTGGCATGCGACTCGATACTGATGACCAACACCGCCACAGATTTCGCAGCGATAGTTCGCAGCCGCATATGCGGCGCGGCGGAGCTTGTCCCAGTGGCTTACGCGCAAGGCGGACCGAAGGTTCGAGCCCCACGTCGTCGCGGGAAGAAGCTCCACGGTCAGCCGTGGTGCACCGAAGGCGCGGCTGATCTGTTCGAGAATCTCTACTGCGGTCTCGCCTATGGGTGGGTCGGGGTCCGCTCTGGCCGCGCGCTTCTTCACCAGCTCTCCAGTATCTCAGTGCCGATAGAAGTCGCGACGCATCGGCTCGTCGTACTTCTTCTGCACTTCCTCGACTCGTTTCTTGAGCCGCTCTGCAGCGCTGACACGAAGAGCTCCTTGCTTTCCCTTCAGCGCCGGATAAAGCGCCAGCGGATCGTCAAATCGATCGAGGAGAAAGCAGTGCGCGGATGTGATGAGAGCGTCGGTGACTGCCCAAGCTGTCGTGCTTTCCGCGCTCCGCAGCTCCGCAAGGAGCTCGCCCGTGACGCGCTGCGACTCGTGGAGCGCGAACGCATCCAAGGCGAACACCTGCACCATCGGATCGATGTCCGCGAGGGCTATGTCGCGCAGTCGGCTCGTATCCTCGGGCTGCAGCCATCCGAGCAACTCGCATCCGGACGCGCGCGTGAACGGATCAGCGTGATTCATCCAGTCATGCGCCATCCGCCGAATGTCATCGCCGACTCCGCGCAAGGCGATACACGAACTGGCGCGAATGAGAACGTTGCGCTCGCGGGGCAGACGTTCCGCGATCACCTTTACGGCTCGGGCGCTGTCGATCTCCATGAGCAGGTCGGGCGCGGATGCGCGCGCACCCTTTCCCTCATCGAACAAGTGCATGGCCGCGGCGAATGCTTCATCGCGCTGTCGATGCGCGAGGGCTTCAATTGCTGCTGGATTGATCTCGCCACGTTTTCCGCTATACGCCTCGGCGAGCAGGAACTCTTCTGCATCTTCGTTCTCCACATACCCGAGGGCTCGCCAGATCGTGTCGTCGCTCTCCCAGTAAAAACGCGTGTGACCCTTCGCCCACTGCCACACCTGCGAAGCCAGCTCCAAACGCTCGCGGTAAACGACCAACCATGCGGCGGAGTGGGCGTCGTCGAACGTCCAACTCTTCGTTCCGATCGCACCGAGATAGTTCGCCGCGTCGCCGACCGCTTCCGGTGCGCCATCCCGAAAGAGTGCATCGAGGTACGTTGAATGCTCTTCTGCCGCACGGAGTAGCTCACGGTGATTCGCCGCCATTGGGCCGGTCGGCAGATACTTCAATGCAGTGCGCGCTGCGTTCCGGACCTCTTCCGGACGCGAAGACACTACCTGCTCGACAAGGTGTCCAACGACGTCCGTTCGCCGCGACCATGCTAGTGCGCGGATTGCGGGTATCGCATCATCATCGGATGCTGCCTTCTGCAGAAGGCGCATCGTCTCGCGATCGTCTGCAGGCGGAAGATCCCGTATGGCTCGCGGAAAGTCACCCGAGTAAGAGAGGCGGCCACTTTCCTCGGCGCGCATGACGACGCTGCGGTCGCCCATCGCTGCGAGCGTCTCGATGCACGCCGAGCGGACCGGCCAGTCATCGTCCTCGCCGCGCTTCGCGTCCCACACCTCCTCGAGGAGGTTCTCGATGATGCGACGTGCATCGGCTGACGGCGCGGCCTGGAACACGCGGATCTTGTCAGGGAACCATCCATGATCCCGCCGCGCAATCTGTGCCGTAAGGAATGTATGGAGCGGCTCACCGCCGATCCTCAGCAGCACTGTCTCGGCATGCTCGAGGAAGCTGTCCGGCCGGATGTTGGACGTGGCGCTACGTCTCGCAGCATAGGCGGCAAGCTGTCGACCGACGTCGGTCGCGGCGAGACCCCGGAGAAAACGCAGCGCGTCCGGTGTGTGCGCTCGAGCGAGCAATCCCATCAAATGGTCGATCTCTTTGTGCAACGCCTCGGCCTCGTCTGCCCCCTCGGTCTCGACCAGATAATCCAGCCGCTCAACGATGGCGGGCGCAAGTCGGCTGCACGCCATGTCATCGATGCGGATCCTGCGCAGCAGACCGCCCCCTCGCAACGCCTGCATGACGATCTCGTTCATTGCAGATCGGTCGTAGACAAACAGGCGCGACCACCACACGCTCCAGACATGTGCCACATCGGCAATGCGTAGCGAGTCCCGCAGCAGCTCGAGCGCCTTCGAGGGCTCGACCAACGCGAGAGCGGAGAAACTCTCCTCCACCACCTCCCGAGATCGTTCCGCGATCCAGGCGACGAGTCTCGGCACCTCATGGGAGTCCCGGTACCGCCCGATGCAGCGCGCGGCCGCGGTGGCAATCGCATCATCATCCGCAAGCCCGAGAATCGCGTCCTTCGATCCGTGCCACATCTGCATGCCGGATTCGTTCGCGAGTGTGGCGAGCAATCGCACGAGTCGAGCGAGCTTCTCGAGCTCCGTCGTCTCTCGAACCGTTCGGGCAAGCCAATGCGGATCCACACGAACGCACGCCTCGAGCGCGTCTCCAACAGCATCGAGATCGAGATGATTGATGAGCGGATCGTCGGACTCCGTCGTTCGCAGCTGGTTACGGAGGCGCCAGAGCGCATCGAGTGCTTCTCCGGCAGGATGTTCTTTCAAGAGCTCCGCACCGGCGCGTTGCACACTCGTATGCGAATCATTGAGCATCTCAACGACGACACTCGAATGCAGCGACTCCTGCGCGGCGATGGCGAGGATCGCGGCACGTACGTAACTGTTCGGCGAGCGACGCCGGCTTCCGACTCGCCTGAGGCGCTCGAGAAGCGCCGGGACGACCGCAGCACCCAATGAAGGAACGAGGTTCTCGTAAAACCTCGGATTCTCCATCGTCTCGAGAACGGTCGCGACTTCGCCTGCCTGCATCCCGGACGAGAGTGCAATGGAGAGCGCGTCCATCGGCGCGAATCCGAAGCGTCGGTGATTGTCATCGCTCCCAGACAGAATTTTCTCGAGGTACGTGCCCAACCCGTGACTGCTCCATCGCGTTGCGCGACAGCGCTCGATCGCTGCTTCGGCGACCGCCCAGTTCATCAATCGCTGATGCACGAATTCCGCACGCCCGTCCGCGTCGTTGCGAATCCAGCCGAGCCGTTGCAATCGCACTCTCGTCGCGCCGTCGATCCGAAGATCGTCCATCTGCGTCGCTGTCCAGTGCGTGTTGTCCGGCACCTCCAGAAGCGTGTCGGCGAGTCTGATCAACGCAGCGGCATCGTTCGGATACTCATGTTGTCCGGGCGCAGCGGTGAGACGCCGCCAGAAGTGTCGGAAGAGTGCGTACTCGTTCGTATCGCGCCACGTCTCCCCATCCCCGAGCTCGGCGTACACGTAGGCGAGGATGGGATGTCGACGCAGTGGTTCGATCACGAACGGCGGAATGCGACGCCAATCCATCTGACGCCGCGTGAAGAATTCGCGAATCTGCCGTGGCGTGAATTCATTCACGGTCACAACGACGGCATTGCCATGCTTCGACTCCGCCAAGACCGTGGCCGACGAAGCGTTGGCGGTGAACGCCATCCGAATCCGCCACTTGTTCCAGTCTTCGCCGATGAGCTCTGCGGCGTATGCGGGATCGGCAGTCACATCGAGACAAACGGTCAGCCAAGAGTCACTCCCGCCGAGCTTGAGTGTGTCGGCCCGGCGAGCGATCGCGTCGAGCGGCAAGCTCGCGTCGTGTCCGAGGATCTGACGCCATACCTCGTCGGCTGCGCCGCGAAGAGCATCCTTCTCGTTGCGACGTGGACGCCAGAACACCACCGGGCCGTGTTCGACCCCCGCATCCGCTACTTGCCCGAGGAGGCTGGTCTTTCCCGTGCCGCTTTCGCCGGTGATGCAGAGGACGCTTCTCCCTTCCGGCCACGCGATCGGCCGGTGAACGTGCTTCGTGCGGTCGTAGGTCGTTTTGGCCAGCTGTGAGTCGAGGCGTTCGCGGAGGCGGTCGTGAGCCAGCGGCAGGAGAGAGAGTGAGGTCGGTGCGAGGCCGGCGGACCGAAGAAGCTCGTCGACGGTGAAGCTCCGATTGCCCTCGGCACCCCAACGCACCAGTAGACCGACCAAGGCATCCACGGTGTGCGGCAGGCTCTCGTAATGTTCAACGAAGCCGAGGAGCAGGTTCGTGACCTGCTCCTGAACCGCGGGGAAGTCGACCGTTGTGATCTCGAAGTCGATGAGAAGCGTCTGCACTCGCGACAACGTCTCGCCGTCGAGCTCGCCACTACGCTTCGTCACGCGCCGCCCAACGTCGAGAAAAAATTCGCGCTCTGTATGTCGGCGACCCGGCAGATACGTTCGTTTGGCCTCGTCGTCGAGCGCGCGAGGCAGCTGTTCCGCCGGGATCGTGGCGAGCTTCGCAAACAGGGCACGAGCTTCCTGCCACTCACCGGCGCCGCCTTCCGTTACGAGCCAGTACCGCGTCGGGAGGTCCGGCACAGGAGGAACGGCTCGGTAGAGGTCAGGCAACACTTTGTCAATCAGGTCCTTGAGAGACCAAGGCCGCCGACTGCTTCGCGCTTTGTATTGATAGACATCGCGCTGCTTTAGGCCAGTCTCGACGAGGTCTCCACCGGAAGGCTCGACGACCAGAACGATCGACTGGGCGGTCCGACGATCCTCCTGCACCGATACCGTCAGCGCTCGGCCGAGACTGCTGAAGACCTGGTAGAGCAGCCCGTAGTGCATGCCCGGGCCGCCGGAGCGGGGACGCTTCACGAAGGAATTCTAGGTCACGTACGTGCGTGGGCTCGCGCTAGAAAGAACGAGCGGTGAGACGCTGTTCGGATCCGACGTCATGTCCTCCCAGGACCCTGTCATCGACACGGCGATCACGGCCGAGGAGGAGTACGTCATCGGTCGGTTGGACGAGATGGGGTTTCGGGCGGAGAAGCTCGCGCGCACGGCTGAACGGAAGACGTGTGACCTGCTCGCTGCCGACGACGCCAACCGGTACCTGATCGAGGTGAAGCGGCGTCGCAGCGATGAGTCCATCGCTCGGACGCTTCGCAAGGAGGGCAAGACCGAGCTGCTCCATCATCCGATGGGCTTCTCAGCACCGACGGAGAAGACGATGGCGCACGCGGTCAAGCAACTCGACGCCATCGATGCGACCGGCGATCCGTTCAAGCTGATCTGGTTCTACATCGATCCGCAATTCAACGACGCCACGACGCTCATGAAGCAGGTGCACGATACCGCGTTCGGGAGCGCGAATCTGATCCGGATGCCACGGCTCGGCGAGACTGCTCCGGTTCAGTGCTACTTCTTCCACCGCAGTGTTTTCTTCAAGTATCCGCAGCTGAGCGCTGTGGTTCTCGACACCGGCCGCACGTTTACGCTGCTCCTCAACCCGTTCGCAGATCGGCTTGCCGAGTTCCGCGAGACAGCCCTGTTTCGCTGGTTCGATTCGGACGAAGGCGGCGTGGTTGACCCTTACGCGCTCGAGAGTGCTGGCATCGCGTTCGTTGCAGATTGCGACATCGACCGGCGCGATGAGCATGGCGTGCTGACGTATCTGAAAAAGAAGTACGGCCTCCCGCGATGGGGGTTGTTCCATCTGCCGATGGTTCACCACTCGGCATTCGTCTCTGTTCCGATCTCGAAGTTGAAGCAGCGACGGTCCCGCGGTTCGGCGGAGTAGTCTGCTGCCGAAGACTTCGGGCGCGCCTTCGCTCCGGCAATCGCGACTTCATTGCTGAATCCACGGCACCCGAAACACGTCCGTCCATGGATAGATGATCGTCGGCCGCAGCTGCCCGATCCACACTCCCGTGAAAATGAGGTGGTACTTCTGCGTGAGCGCCTCGATCACTTTGTACGCTTCGTCGAGAAGCGTCGAACGTGGGCATCATGCCGGGCGTGACGCCGCGACGGTCGTAGTGGGCGACGCGCTTGTTCGCGTAGTGGCGGATGCGCTCGGAGACGTCGAGCAGCGACTGGAGATCGGCGTCCACCAGGTTCGGGTCGAGATGATCACCGCCTTCGCCTGCCCACTGATCGAACGAGCTGTTGTCGAAGTCGACCTCGTCATCAGGAGCGCCGCACAACGACAGGTAGTGCGCGCGCGTGACGATGTGGACATACTCCTTGGTTTCGCGCAACAAACGACGCAGGCAAACGCTGTCGTCTGAGTTGTCGGTTTGTCGGCGAACGGCAACGGCGGCCGAGGCGACGAAGACGTCGCCCATCCATTGGAAGAAGTGGCTGCGTGCGTTCGTGAGCTGAGGGTTGGCGCGGATGATGTCCTGCACCTGCCAGAAGATGTGGTGTTGCTGCAGGTCGTCCGCAACCTCGGAGGCAATCGTCTTCGCCCACTCCGTCATGCGCGCGAGTCGGGCGGCGTCATCGAAGGGTGGCATCCCCACACATTACCCCGGCCCGTTCGCGTGGCGCATCGAGTAGTTCGATAGACTGAGACCAATGAGCAGCGAACGCGCGCAGCTCTGGATGTTTCACTTCCGCTGTCCGTTGTGCGGCAGCGCGCCCGGCGCTGTGCCGCTCCGCTCGTATCTCGAGGGATGGCGAGTCGCGGACCGGGCGCTGGTGGCGGACCTTCTCGAAACCACGAGCGCGGCGCTCCTCGAGGTCTTCGACCGCACCGGCGGCTGGCCGACGAAGAAGGTGAAGCGCGAGCTCGAACGGTTCTGGAGCGCCAGCGAGTCGTTCACCGGGCGCGCACGCATGCAGTTCGTCTCTCATCTGGACCGTCGCGACTCTTCGACGCTCCGGTATGACGCAACATGCGTGTTCTGCTACACGCCGCCTGGTACGCGCAGGGCCGACAACTACTTCACGATCTGGAGCGAGGCGTGTCGCGTGCAGACGGGAAATCTGCTGTACGAAGTGGGTCTCGTTCTCTGGACAGTGATTTCCTCGTTGCCGCCGTGGGCTGATGCGGCGACGCTCGAGACGCTGAGCGCCGCGCGTGGTGCACTCCACGCAGCGATTCGAGCCACGCGGATGATGATTTGTCCGCAGTGCGGCCGCCCCACGACGTCCCTCGGCGGAGGCACGAGTGAACCGGAAGCGGATGGCGCGTGTCGCTGGTGCTCGGACATGGGTGGCGCGGCCGTGGGTGGCGGCTTCGGCTTCCGGCTCTCCGTCACGGTGTCGGCGGATGGAACGCCGGGCGTGGAGGTGTCGAAGCACGACCAGCGGGCGGCGGCACGCAATGACCGCGATCTGCTTCCGCCCGAGGTCACCGCGATGTGGGACGCCATCGAAGCGATGCGCTGACACTTTCATGCGACGCAGGATCACTTTTATGTGATCGGCGGTCGCTTTTATTCGAGCCGCGGTCGGATGAGTCTCGCCTGGAGGACAGTTGAACTCGATCCGCGGTCACTTAAAAGTGATCCGCGATGGGATGAATCTCGTCCTGAGGACGGTGAATCCGACCCGCGGTCACTTAAAAGTGATCCACGGTCGGATCAATCTCATCTGGACGACAGCGAATCTGAGTGGCGCCGATTGACATCGACCATGATCGCGTCCTAAAACCGCCGCATGCGATTCATCGGTGCGATTGCGGTGGCGTTCGTCGTCGCTTCGTGCGCAGCGGGATTCATCGGCGAGCCGACAACCGGGCAGCACCTCGATGACCACTGCATCCTTCACGCGGTCGCCGAGCTCGATAACCGTTCCGATCGCCTGATCTCGCAGGCGCGGAACGCAGGCGACATGGACGTGCGGCGCGTCGCCGATACGCTTGCGACGGATCGCAGCCGCCGCCGCACGATGCTCGAGCAGTGGCGAGAGCACGCGGAGCCGGATCATGAAATCGCACGTGCATCCGGCTGCTCATCGATGGGCGTGCCGATCAACACTCGCGGTGGACAGCGGGATGCTGCAATCGTGGCGGCACTGATCGAAACGCACGAATGCGCGCTCGATCTACTTCGCGATGACCGATGCGAGAAACGCGAAAGCGTCGAGCACCGATTGGTGGCGGACATCACCCGGCAGTACCAACGGGAGCTCGTCGCGCTGAGAAGCATTCCACTGAGGTAGGCTCCAACCTGATGATTGATCCGCAGTCCACCTACTTCGCGCTCCTCGTCGTCCAGGCCGCGCATCTGCTGCATCACCGCATCGCGAAGCGGCACATCAGCTTCGCCGAGGTTGTGAGCGCGGTCGTGCTCTGCTTCCCGCCCGCGGCAGTTCCCCTGCCGGCGCTGCTATTCGCATCCGTTCACCTGATCCTGATCGCCGTGCAGGTAGTCGGCAGCGTCTGGATCAAACGGCTGTCGCCGGATTGGTCCGCGACACGCGGCCCTCAGGCAACTTGAAGGCGACATACGTTCCGGCGCTGATCCCCATGAGCGCGATCAGCGTGAAGCTGAACTGCGGCATGAACAGCGTGCGGTAGACGGTCACGCAGAAGACGACGCCGAGGACGAGCGTCCATGCAGCGGCTTGCACTCGATGAATGGCCAGGCCGCCGCCGTCCGAGAGGATATCGAGCAGGAAACCGCGGGACTCTGCGGTGCCGGCATCGCGGGAGCTATCGATCATCCACGCGGCGACGCCTGTTCCGGCGCTGACGCCGAGGAGCGCCAGGACGGATTCGGTGAGCGTATCGACCTCGCCGGTCATCATCCAGAGAAAGACGAACGCGGCGGCGAAGAGGATGAACCAAAACATCTGCTGTGCCTTCGAGAAACTGTATGGACCGAGAGCACCGCGGACGGATCCGCCTTTTCGAATGAGGCTGGTGCGGCGACTGAGCATCACGGCAACACCGACGAACGCAACCAGTAGGAGCGCAAAGATCGCGAGCTCGTCGCGAGGAATCATGAAGAGCGGGAAGCGGCGCACGCTCGTCGGAATGACCGCGAGGTTTGTGGTGCCGAGGGTCACGCTCACTCGGCGCAGCGATGCCTGCGGCCGGCCGAGGAGCTGATGCCATGCTCGATTGTTCGCGTCGTCTTCGGGCTTCCGGTCGAGGAGGAATCGAACCTCCCCTGTCCGCGTGTCGCACATTTCCGGCGGAAGATTGGGCACGGACATGTCGGAGAGGAAGAGCACGACACCCTGACATCCGCGTGTGGTCTCGAGGAGAACATCAAGATTGCGGACGCGGACAGTCAGCCGGTCGCCTAATCCCGCTGAGCCATCGGGACGAGTGCCGACCGCTTCGAGGACCCGAGGCGTTGCCACGTCCTGCGGTTGCGCGCTCGCGCCGACCGTGGTTAAGACCGAACTGAGCACCAGGAACAGATGTGCGGATCGCATCACATCACCTCTTCTTCGAAGACGACTTGCCACCCTCGACCTGGCGTGCGATCGCGGCGGCAGCACATCGATCGGCGATCGCGTCGGCGATCGCGGGTTGCTTCATCAGCTCATCGACGACGCTGGCCGCCGCCATCTCGTTCTTCGCCAACTCCTCGGCGATCATGGTCACGCCGTGCGGCTCGGCGACGACGTCGGCGATGATCTTTCGCGCGAGCTCCGGCTTGTGGTGAACCTCTTCCGCCAGGCCGTGCGTGTCGGTGGGCGGCGCGGCCTGTTTCTGTTGACAGCCTAGGACCAGGGCGACCAGAAGAACGATCGGAAACAGGTTTCTCGACATCGGCGTCTCCTTACTGCGCCGCAAGTGCCGCGGTGACGTGGCGTTTCAGGTCCTCGTGACTGAGCGGTGTCGGCATCAGACGCTTTCCGTTCAGGAAGAACGCCGGTGCACCGCGAACGCCCATCGTGCGGCCATGCTCGTGACTGTCGCGGATGCGCCGCTCGAGCTGGTCGGAGTCCGCCGCTGCGCGGAATCGCGTCTCATCGAGTCCGAGCTCGCGGGCGTAGCGGAGGAACGTCTCCTTCGGTGCGCCTGCGCCGTACCACTCCTGCTGCTTCGCAAGCAGCATGGCGTGCATCTCCCAGAATTTTCCCTGCTGTTCCGCCGCCTCGGCAGCCTTGGCCGCGGGCACTGCGTTGCGATGGCGTCGCGTGGGGAAATGCCGGTAAACGAATCGGAGATCGCGCGGATGTTCGGCCAGGAGACGCTCGACTGCCAGCGCAGAGTTACTGCATGGCGGACATTGATAGTCGCCGTACTCGATGAGCGTCACCTTCGCGTCCGACGGTCCGCGGACGTGGTCGTCGGGAGCCGGTGCCGTGACATCCGGGCTCTCGCACGCGGCGACGATGAACAGCAGAACGCCGACCGATGCGGCTCTGCGAACAGCGGCCGTCAACGCCATGTCTCCCTCCACGTCCGGAGCTGTTTCAGCTCAGCCTCGAAGGTGCGCGCCGCCTCCTCGAGCACGTGTCGCGCGGTGGTGGAACGGACATTCGCGAGCGCCTGGCTTGCGTAACTCGATACGCATTCCCGGTGCGCGATGAATGTGTCGAGGATCTGCAGATCCGAAGGTTTGGAGCCGACATCGAACTCCTGCTGCGCGCATGGCGGGAGCTCGACGCGCTCGATCGCCTTCGGGAACGCTGAGTCGCGCCAGCTCTTGATCTCCTCGCTGCGCTTCCTGTGCCCATGGGCAGCCTCGTCGCCGAAGGCGCTCAACTCCTTGCGCGAGCTCTGAAAATTCGCGGCGCCAACCACGCGATCCGCTCGTTCATCGAGCGCTCGCAGCGTATCGATCCAGCGGAGATCATCGGCTGCGGGAGCGGCCGTTGGAGTGGTCGGAGCGGACATGGTTCCGCAGCCGAGGACCAGTGTGACCGCGAACAGTGCGAACGTTGATCTCAATTGGTTCTCCTGCTCCTCAGTGGCGCGTATCGACGAAGTCGACGCGCGTCCCTTCCGGCGTGCGCCGAGCCACGTCCAGCGCGTCCCAATTCGTCAGCCGCACGCAGCCGTGCGACGACGCGTAGCCGATGGTGTCGGGCGTGCTCGTGCCATGGATGCCGTAGTGCGGTTTGCTGAGCGCCATCCAGACCACGCCGACCGGCGAGTTCGGCCCCGGCTGCAGGTCGGCCTCCGGCTCGTCGTCCGGCACCTCGGCGAAGAGCTTCGGTTGGTACTTGAAGTGCGGATCGAACGCCGTCTTGACCAGCTTCAACGTCTCGGTGGGGGAAGGGTCGTATTTCGAGCCGAGCGTGGTCGGCGCATGAAAGACGATGTTGTCGTTGGCGTCGTGGCCGTGAAAGTAGTTGCCCTTGATCGAGATGGCGATGCGGGCGATGTTCTTCGGCGCATTCTCCGGCGCGCCTGCGCGCACGTTCGGAGCGAGGATGGCTTGTCCCGCCTGCAGCTCGGTGAGGCGCACCTGCGGGTTGAGCAGCTCCAGCGTTTCGACGGTGGTGTGGAATCGTTCCGCGAGCTTCTCGGCCACCGACTCGTAGCAGAGACAGTCGAGCTTCGCCTGCTCGTACACGTCCTCGGGGATGCGGACGAACGGCCCCTGCACATCCTCCGCGGTGAGCTGGTGCTGCACGAGCGCCGTCGCGCCGCCGGCCGCACGGACGAGCGTGCGGTACGTCGCTTCATCGACGTCGCCGGTCGGCTCGATGCCGTTCTGCTGCTGGAACCAGTAGACGGCGATCTCGGAGTTCTTTCCCCAGTGGCCGTCGATCGGACCGACCGAGTAGTTCGCCCGGTCGAGCAGGATCTGCGCCCTCAGCACGGACGCCCCATTCACATCGCCTTTGATCGGCACGCGGATCGGAAGCGTCTCGAACGTAGACGCGTCGGCGCCGCTCAGCTTCTCGCCGAACTTCGGATCGTTCACGAACGTGAGCGCCGGGCCTGATGCTGCCGGAGGCTGCGCCGCGGCCTGACGCGCCTGCGCCGCCCGGAACGACTGCAGCTTTCGCCATTCCTGGCTCCGCCGTTCGCGCTCGATCTCCTCGGGCGTCGGTCCGGTGCCGGTCGGCGTCGAGGCGTCGAACGCGTCCTGGACCTTCTCGACGGCCGCTTTCGCGCTCTCTGCCGCCGCATCTTTCTTCTCGGCCACTTCCTGCCTGCTGCAAGCCATCGCAGCCACCAGAGCGGCCGCCGTCAGAACTCGTTTCATCACATTCCTCCCACTGCTGGGCTCTGCAATTCTTCTGCTTTCGCGGCTCACAGATGTGCCTCGCTCGCACGCGTTTTGTCGTCGTACGCCAGCAGTCGCAGCGCATTCGCCACCACGATCAACGTCGATCCCTCATGCAGTGCCACGGCGATCCCGATCCCTGCGAAACCGAAGATCGTCGCCGGGATCAGAAAGGCCACCATTCCCAGACTGGCCCAGAGGTTCTGGCGGATGATGCGGCGCGTGGCGCGACTGAGGCCCACGGCAAAGGGGAGCGCGCGAAGATCGTCCGCCATGAGCGCGACATCCGCCGTTTCGAGGGCCACGTCCGAGCCGCCCGCCCCCATCGTCACACCGACCGTGGCGTTGGCCATGGCGGGGGCGTCGTTCACGCCGTCTCCGACCATGGCCACGCGCGTGGCCGAACGCGCCAGCTCCGCGATGGCGGCGACTTTGTCCTCCGGCAACAGGTCGCCCCGCGCCTCGGTGATGCCGATCTGCCGGGCAACCTCGTCGGCGACGCGCTGGTTGTCGCCGGTGAGCATGATCGTCTTCTGCACGCCGAGCCGGTGCAGCCCGGCGACGACTTCGCGCGCGGCCTCGCGCGGCGTGTCCATCACGCCGAGCACGCCGAGGAAACGTTGCCCGGCTTTCACGATCATGATCGTCCTGCCGCTCTGCTGGAGTCGATCTGCCGCGGCGGCCACGTCGGCGGGAAGAGGCGCCTCGCGCGTGAAGAGGCCCACCTTGCCCATGAGGATGGTCTCCCCGTTGACGCGGCCCTTCACGCCGAAGCCGATGATGGCCTCGACCGCCTCGGCGTCAGGCGCGGAGGACGCGCCCGACGACCGCTCCAGCACGCCGGACACGATCGCGCCGGCCAGCGGATGGTCGGAGTGTTTTTCGACCGCGAGTGCGACGTCGAGCAGCTCGCGTTCTGCAACGCCCTGCATGGCGGCGACGTCGGTCAGCTTCGGCTTTCCCTCCGTCACCGTGCCGGTCTTGTCGAAGGCGATCGCCTTCACCATGCCCAGGGATTCGAGGTGCGCGCCTCCCTTGACCAGCACACCGCCGCGTGCGGCGCGCGCGACGCCCGCCAGTACCGCACTCGGCGTAGCGATGGCCAGCGCACATGGACTGGCCGCGACGAGAACGGCCATGGCCCGATAGAAGCTGCGGGAGAACGGCTCGTCAACGACCACCCATGCGAACAGCAGCAACCCGACGGCGGCCAGGATGACCGGCACGAAGATGCGCTCGAAGCGATCCGTGAACTGCTGGGTCGGCGACTTCTGGGTCTCCGCCTCGGCGACCATCTTCACCACCCGCGCGAGGGTGCTGTCGCCGGAGCGTTTGGTCACGCTCATCGTCAGAGCTGCCGGGCCGTTGATGGTGCCCGCAAATAGTCGATGCTCCGCCGCGAGACTCTCCGGCTTCACCGCCGCCGTCTCGCCATCCGGCACCGGCCGCTTTTCGACGGGAACGCTCTCGCCAGTGATCGGTGCCTGATCGACGCTGCTCGTGCCGGAGAGGACGAAGCCGTCCGCGGGGATGCGCGTGTTCGGCTTCACGAGCAGGCGATCGCCGATGGCGAGCTCGCCGACCGCAACTTCGGAAGTCGCGCCCGATGCATCGAGCCGCAGTGCCGTCTCCGGTGCGAGCTTGGCCAGCGCCTCGATGGCCTTGCGCGCGCGACCCATGGCAAAGCCCTCCAGCGCGTGGCCGAACGTGAACAGGAACAGCAGCAAGGCTCCTTCGAACCATTCGCCGAGGATCGCCGCGCCGGCCGCGGCGACGAGCATCAGGAAGTCGATCTCGAAACGGCGTGCGCGCAGCGCGACCACGACCTCCTTGAGCGTGAACCACGAGCCGAGGACATAGGCGAGGATGAACAACACCGTCGAGACGACCGGCGCGGCGCCGAGCTTGCCGATCGCCCAGCCTGCGCCGGTGAGAGCGCCGCAGGCGAGGCTGAAGACGAGCTCCGAACGCTCCCCGAACGGACCGCCGTGCTCGTGCTCCTGCTCCTCGTGCTTCTCCGCCGCCGCCGTGGGAGACGCCGGTTCCTCATAGGTCGCGACCCCTGCTTGCGCCGCGACGGCCAGCAGCGCCTCGCGCGTCGTCTGCGCGGGATCGAACTCCACGTAGAGGCGGCGCGCGCCGAACGACACCGCCGCATGCAGAACGCCCGGCTGCTCGGCAAACACGCCCTCGGCGAGCTTGGCCTGACGCTCGTGCCGCAAGCCGGCGAGCGGCACGGACAGGTGATCGAAGCGCGCTTTCAGCTCCACGCCTGCGCGCTCGACGCGCGCCTGGATGTCCTCCAGTCGCACCGAGTCGGGATCGTAGTGAAGGCACAGTTTCGGGTGCTTCGCATCCGCGGTATCGACGTGGGCCTCGATGATGCCGCGCATCGGGCGAACCGTATCGAGCAGTCTCGTCACGCAGGCATCGCATGCCGCGCCGTCGGCCGGCAGTCCGAGGTCGAGATCCAGCTTGTGCTTGTTCAAGTCGCGCCTCTTCGGGGAACGCGTGGCAGCCACCCATCAGATGACGGCCTCCGAGCTCGCCCGTCTTGAGCCAGAAGTGCGATCAGCATCGCTCTCTTCATTCCTTTCCTCCCGGTGGCTGTCTCTGCAATTCCTCCGCACCAGAGGAAGTGGCCGGCGGGACAGGTGGAGCAGTCTGCTGCCGCTCCCACTCCGCTACGCGAAGACAGGCCACGGCGATGGCTTTCTGCCCGCCTCCTTTGCGGGCAATCGCCTCGAAAAGCTGCGCCGCGGCTCGAGGATCCTTGCTGAGGCGCTCGGCCAGCAGATCGATCCCATCGTCGTCCTTGATCATGAAATCGGTGACCTTGTGGGAGACGGAAAGATCGTCGTGCATGGCCTTGAGGATCTCCTCCTCCGACGGCCCTTCCGGCGGCAGTTTCTCGGCGCAGCGCGTCAGCGTCACGGCGGCGAGGAACACGGCCAGGCAAGCGAACGACAAGGTAGGGCGGTGTTTCACAGATGCGCCTCGCACTCTTTCCATCCTTCTCTTTCGAGCTGCACCGTCACGTGCGCGATCTTGAAGTTACTGGTGATGGTGTCGTGCAAGGCCGAGAGCACCTCGTTATGAAGCGAGTCGTCCATGATCACGACATGCGCGCTCATCGCGTTGACGCCGGAGGTGAGCGTCCAGACGTGGAGATCGTGCATCTCGCGCACGCCGGGCAGACGGTCGACCATCTCGCGGATGGCCGCGAGATTGATGTCGGCCGGAGTTCCTTCCAACAGCACACCAACCGCCTCTCGCAAAAGAACCCAGGTGCGCGGCAGGATGAACAAGCCGATTCCGGCAGAGATCAGCGGGTCGGCGTAATACCAGCCGGTGAGCCACATGATCACCGCGGCGACGATGACGCCGACCGACGTGAGCATGTCCGAGAGCACCTCGAAGTAGGCGCCCTTCATGTTCAGGCTTTCCTTCGAGCCCTTCCTGAGAAGGACCATTCCGGCGATGTTCACCCCGAGGCCGATCGCCGCGACGATCAACATCGGGCCGGTCGAAATCTTCGGAGGGTTTTTGAAGCGCTCGTACGCTTCGTAGAGGATGTAGATGGAGATGCCGATGAGAACGATCGCATTCGCCAGGGCGGCGAGGATCTCCACGCGATAGAAGCCGTACGTTCGTGACGCTGTGGCGGGACGTTCTCCGAAGCGGATCGCCAGCAGCGCCAGTCCGATTCCGGCGACGTCGGTCAGCATGTGTCCGGCGTCCGCGAGCAGGGCAAGGCTGCCTGTAAGCAGGCCACCAACCACCTCGGCCACGAGATAGACGGAGGTAAACCAGAAGACGAGCGAAAGCGCCCGCTTGTTCGCTCCGGCGGCGCTATGCGCGTGATCCGATCCCATGAATCCAGTTCTCCTTGCCGTGCGCCGCGGTCAGATGGACTTGTCGCCTTCTCGGACTTCGGCCACTTTGCCGTTCACGAAGACCACGTCGGTCATCAACCGGCGGTTGTAGTCGGTGATGTAACTCCACGTGTCCTCATCGCCGCGCGACGTACGCACCGCCTCCCGGCGTTGCGGCGGACCGAGAAAGGCCTCCACGTCTTTCGGCGTCTGACCCAGCGTGACCTTCTGAATGTTGGCTCGATTGCGGGTTGCTGCCTCACGAAGGCCTTCCGGCTCCTTGTGAATGCAGCCGAGCGCCGCGATCAAGACGAGGGCGAGAGCAACACGCAATCTCACGTCAGCCTCCTCGACGCGATTGGCCGCGCCCCACAGCGCAGGCGCGGCCAATCGGAAACCGGGTACCTAGTGATGGCCGCGATGGCCGCCGAAACCTCCATGCCGGCCGCCGTGACCGAATCCGCCATGACCGAAACTGAAACCGATGTCGGCGTGCCAGGGGGAGTAATACGGACGATAGAACGGGTCGTAATACGGCGACCCGTAGACGACAGGGCGTCGTGCGCGCGGCTGCCTGACACGCGTTCGGGAGTCGGCGCGCTGACGATCATCGGCGGCCATTTCCGTGAACGTGCGATCGACGGCCACGATCAGGCGCGCCGGAAGTCCTGCCTCCTCCAGCCGGGCGATGTCTTCCTGCGAGAGCGCGGCGTAGACCCCTTCGCGCTCGATGAATGCCACGATGTCGGCGCCCGACATGTTCGCCTGGTACATCTTGATGACGTCATCCGCCGTCGCTCTGGTTTGCACCGCAAACGCGGCCGGCGCGAGCAGCGACAGCATGATTGCCATTACCGAAACAGCCAACAAACGTCTTCTCATGGACAGCTCCCTCGGTTGGTGAAACGGTTGAACTGCATCAGTGGCCGTGATGACCGCGAATCCACGGCACTTCCCGGATCTCGACCACCTTGCCATCGACGAAGATCACGGCCGACATGATCGAGCGGTCGTAATCGATCAGATACCCCCACGTCTCCTCGTCGCCGCGCGACGTGCGCACCGCTTCGCGACTCTGAGGTGTGCCGAGGATGGCCTGAACATCCGCGAACGACTGCCCGAGAGTCACCTCCGAGATCCGCTCACGGTTGCGCATCGAGGCCTGATGAAGCTTGTCCGCCTCCTGGTGATGGATGCAGCCGGCCGCGATCACGACGAACGTCAGCATTGCGATTCTTCGAAGAGCCATGGGGTACCTCCTTTGTTCAGATTGCCGCGTCTCCTGCTTCCCCTGTCTTGATCCTCACCGCATGCTCCACGGAGAGCACGAAGATCTTTCCATCGCCTCGATTCCCGGTGTGCGCGGTCTCCGCGATCGTCTTCACGATCTGATCGACCATGAAGTTGTGCGCGACGATCTCGACGCGCACCTTCTTCACGAAATCGACGACGTCCTCGATGCGCGAATGGCGCGAACCCGGATCGTGATGGGCCTTCTCGCGGCCGAACCCCTGTACATCGATCACGGTCATGCCGGGAAAATCCTCAATCTCTTCAAGCGCCCGAGTGAGCCTTGTGAGCATGAATGGTTGGATCACCGCTGCAATCATCTTCATGACTATCTCCTCAGTACTCCACCTGGTCGCGCTCGAACCAGCGGTAGAGCGTCGGCAGAATCAGCAATGTGAGCAGCGTGGACGTGATCAGCCCGCCGATGACGACGGTGGCTAGCGGGCGCTGGACCTCGGCACCCGCGGACGTGGCCAGAGCCATCGGAATGAAGCCGAGACTGGCTACGAGCGCGGTCATGAGCACGGGCCGCAAACGAATCTCGGCGCCTTGTACGACCGCTTCTTCGACGGTCTTGCCTTCCTCGCGAAGATGGTTGATGTAGCTGACCATGACCACGCCGTTCAACACCGCAACGCCGAACAGTGCGATGAAGCCCACACCGGCCGAGATCGAGAACGGCATGCCCCGCAGCGCGAGAAACAGCACGCCGCCGACGATCGCGAACGGAATCCCGGTGTAGATCAGAACGGCCTGCTTGACGGAATTGAAGGTCGTGAACAGCAGGACGAAGATGAGGAACAACGCGATTGGAACGACGATCAGCAGTCGCGCCGATGCGCGCTGCAGATTTTCGAACTGTCCGCCCCAGGTGGTGTAGTAACCCGGCGGCATCTTCACCTCGGCGTCGATCGCTTTCTGCGCCTCGGCCACGAAGCTGCCGATGTCGCGGCCGCGGACGTTGGACTCGACCGCGATCCGGCGGCGCGTGTCTTCGCGCGAAATCTGCGCCGGCCCTTCGACAAGATTGATGCTGGCGACGGACGACAGCGGCACCATCGCGCCGTTGGGGGCCGGGACCCGCAGATTGCGAATCGTGTCGATGTCCCTGCTGGACGGATCGGTGAGGCGCACGACCAGGTCGAAGCGCTGCTCACCCTCGTAGACGAGTCCACCGGTCTTCCCCGCGATCAGCGCCTCGATCAGATCGTTCACGTCCTCGACGTTGATGCCGTAGCGCGCGATGGCGGCGCGATCGGGCTTGATCTGCAACTGCGGAAGACCTGACGTAGCCTCAACTTTCACGTCCGCGGCCCCATTGACCTTGCCGACCACCACGCCGATCTGATCGGCCGTCCGTTTCAGCACGTCCAGGTCATCGCCGAAGATCTTGATGGCCACGTCGGAACGGACGCCGGCGATCAGCTCTGCCACACGCAGCTCGATCGGCTGCGAGAAGCTGATGGATGCCTGCGGAACCTTCTGCTCGAGCGCCTCCGACATCCTCTCTACTAGTTCCTCGCGAGTGTGGGCGGTTTTCCATTCCGACGGCGGCTTCAGTCCGATGTAGAGATCGCTGAAATCGACGCTCATCGGGTCGGTGGCCACCTCGGCGCGGCCGGTCTTCGAGACCACCTTGGTCACTTCGGGGAACTGTTTGAGCACGCGCTCAACTTCGGTGGTCGTCCGCACCGACTGCGCGAGCGACACGCTGGGGAGCTGCTGGACCTGAATGGCCAGCGCGCCTTCATCGAGCCGCGGGATGAACTCCGAGCCGAGGAAGGGGAAGATCACGCCGCTGACGATGACCAGCACTAGCGCCATGGCCAGCGCTTTCCCGCGATTGCGCATCGTCCAGGCGAGGGCGGGTTTGTACCAGCGCTTGGCGATGCGGATGAGCGGGCTTTCCTTCTCCGAAACGTGACCGCGAAGGATGAAGGTCATCGCCGCCGGAACGTAAGTCAGCGAAAGCAGGAGAGAACCGATCAGCGCGAAGACCACCGTCAGCGCCATCGGCTTGAACATCTTGCCTTCGATGCCGGTGAGGCTGAGGATCGGGAGGTAAACGATGGCGATGATGGCTACCGCGAACACGACGGGACGCCCCACCTCCATGCAAGCATCGAGGATCGTGCGCTCCGGAGCTTCCTTCGAGCCATGGTGCTGCGCCTCCGCGCGTCGTCGCACGACGTTTTCGACCATGACCACCGCACCGTCGACGATCAGTCCGAAGTCGAGCGCGCCGAGGCTCATCAGGTTGCCGGAGACGTTGAAGATGCGCATCAGGATGGCGGCGAAGAGCATCGAGAGAGGAATGATGCTGGCCACGAGCAACGCGCCACGCCAGTTCCCGAGCAGCAGAATCAGGACGATGATCACGAGGATCGCGCCCTCGACGAGATTCTTGACGACCGTCTTGATCGTGCGATCGACGAGCTCCGTCCGGTCGTAGAACGGAATCAGCTCGACGCCTTTGGGCAGCGTCTTCTTGATCTGCTCCACGCGCTCCTTGACCCGTTCGGCGACGGTGCGCGAGTTCTCACCCTTGAGCATCATGGCGATGCCGACGACGACTTCGCCCTTCGCATCGGCGGTGACCGCACCCTGGCGCACGGCGGCGCCGGTGACGACCTGGCCGACGTCCCGGACGAAGACCGGCACGCCTTCAGACGCGGTCTTCACGACGATATTGCCGATGTCGTCGGCCGACTCCACGAGACCGATGCCGCGCAGCAGATACTGCTCCGCTCCGCGTTCGATGTAGGCACCGCCGACGTTGGCGTTGTTGCCTGCCACGGCGGCCAGCACATCACGCATGGAGAGGTCGTACGCCTGCAGCTTCGCGGGGTCGAGCTTGACCTGATACTGCTTGGCGAAGCCGCCGAAGCTGTTCACTTCGGTGACCCCCTGCACGCCCATGAGCTGCCTGCGAACGATCCAGTCCTGAACCGTGCGCAAGGCCATGGCGTCATAGCCGCTTCCCGGAGCTCCGGCGAGCTCGTATTGATAGATCTCTCCCAGACCGGTGGAGATCGGGCCCATCTCCGGCGAACCAATGTTCTCCGGAATCTGTTCGCGGGCGTCGGAGAGCCGCTCGAGCACGAGCTGACGAGCGAAATAGATGTCGGTTCCTTCTTCGAAGACCACCGTGACCGCGGAGAGGCCGAACTTCGAGACCGAACGGATCTCCTCGATGCGCGGAAGCCCCGACATCGCCACTTCCACGGGGAAGGTAATCTGCCGTTCGACTTCCAGCGGCGCGAGCGAAGGCGCAGCCGTGAGGACCTGCACCTGGACATTGGTGACGTCAGGGACAGCGTCGATCGGCAGGCTGCGGAGGCTGTACACCCCCGCGCCGATGACCATCGCCACCATCAGCAGCACCAGGAGGCGCTGCGAGACAGAAAAACGAATCAGTGCGTTGATCATTAGTGACCGTGCTCCCCCATCTCGCCCTTGAGCATCTGGGTCTTGAGGACGAAGCTGCCCTTGGTCACGACGCGCTCACCGGCCGTGAGACCGGCGACGACCTTGCGCACGCCGTCGGCCTGACCACCAACCTGGATCTCACGCATCTGGAAATGATTTGGCTTGGCGTCGGGAACAAAGACGATCGTCTTGTTTTCGACGGTCTGGATCGCCTCGTCCGGAACGACCAGCTCCGTCGCGGTTTCGCTCTGCGCGACGGCGCCGGCCTCGAAGTTGACCTCGACGAAGGTGCCGATGCGCAGCTGCTGATTCGGATTCATCACTTCGAGGCGGACGCGCGCGGTGCGCGTTTGTTCGTTCAGCACCGGATCGATGTAAGTGACGCGCCCGCGGGCAATCGATTGCCCCAGTGCCGGCGAACGGACCTCAGCCGCCGTTCCGATGCGCATGTTGCTGATCTGCGCTTCCGGAACATTGGCGATGACCCAGACCGTGGAGAGATCGGCGATGGAGAAGAGCGGTGTGCCCGCCTGGACGCCAGCTCCCGCATTGACCATCCGCTCGGTGATCGTGCCGGAGATCGGGGCGCGCAGCGCGACGCTGGAGATGCTGTGTCCTTTCACCCGCTCGTCGGAGCCGAGGGACGCGAGGCTGGCGCGGATGTGCGCCACTTCGGCTTGGGCTGTTGCGGCCTCGCTCTCAGCCGCGGCGAGGTCCTTCCCCGCGGCGGCACCGAGCTCGCTCAGTTTGCGCAGGCGGCGAAGATTCGACTGCGCCAGACTGACGCGCGCCTGCGCTTCGAGCTCCTTGCCGTGCAACTCGGCAATCTCCGGGCTGGAGAGGATGGCCAGGACGGCTCCGGCGCCGACACGATCCCCTGCCACGGCGGTCACGCGCTCCACACGTCCGGAGACCAGCGGCGTGACCTGCTGCATCCGCTGCTGATTCGCCTCGATCGTCCCGGTGGCCTTGAGCGGCGCGATCGCGGTGCGCTGCGTCACCTGCGCGTACTGAATGCCGGCCGCGGCCGCCGCCTCCGGCGTGAGCTCGACCAGCCCCTCGGCCTCGCCTTCCTCGTGTTTCTCGCCCTCGGCGGCTTCAGCTCCCGCGGCGGGTTTCTCGGCTGCTTTGTCTTCCCCGCCGCCGCACGCAAGCGCGGCCAGAGCGACGAGCAGCACCACGACCATCGCCACGATCCGCTTGCGCAGCGAGCCGGTCGTATCCTGAGTTTCTTCGTTGTTGATCCGTTTCATTACTTCGGCTCCTCATTGATTTCGATAGGCTCGGCGACGGCAGCCTGCAGGTCGATGAGAGCAACCGCACGCTCGGTGAGCGCCTCGGTCAGCTCGCGCTGAGCATCGACGAGGCGGCGGCGTTCGGCGAGAAACTCGCTGATCGTGAACGCACCGGCCTCGTAGGCGGCGCGCATCGTGCGGACGTTCTGTTCCGAACGCTCCAGGACACCCTGACGGAACACCTCGACGGCGGCGTCGGCGGCGCGATAGCGGGCCACCGCGCTCTCGACCTCGGCGCGGATCTGCAGCTCCGTCAGCTCGCGCAGGCGTCTGGCCTGCTCGATCGCGGCGGCAGCTTCGGCCTTCGCTCCCTGATTGCGGTTGAAGATCGGGATCGAGATGCCGACACCGGCGTTGATCAGCTTGTCCTGATCGACCAACGGCCCGACGGGCGTGTCATCGAAGCCGCTGCGGCCATTCGCGTAGCCCGCGAAGACGCTGATGTCCGGCAGTGCCTGGGCGTTCGCGAGCCGTAAGCCCGCTTCCGCGGCGGCGATGTTCAGCTCGGCCGCACGAAGATCGGGACGGTTCTGTAAGGCCAGGCGCGTGGCTTCCTCGACCGTCTGCACGGTGACGCCCTCGCTGTAGCCGTCGGCCAGGGCGATGCGCTCGTTCGCGGGAAGCCCGATCACCGTCGCCAGTTGCAGTTCGGCCGCTCGGCGGCGTCCCTCGAGCATGGCCCGGCGGGAACGAAGGCGGTCGATCTCGACACGCAGGAGGCTCTCCTCCAGCGGCGGCGCATCCCCTTCGCGCACGCGCACCTGCAGGACGTTGCCGATCTCGGCGTCGATCTGCGTGAGCTCGTTCGTGAACGACAGCTCGCGGTTCGCGGCGACCGCTTCGGCATAGAGCCGCCGTACTTCTGCGGCGAGACGCCGTTCACGATCGGCGACGAATGCCTCGGTGGCGCGCAACTCGGCTTCAGCCACGTCGATGCGCCGGCCGCGCTTGCCGCCGTACTCGATCGGGACGGAGATCTCGGCGCGGCGTTCGCGTTCTCCTTTGGAGATGCCGAGCGCACCGCCGGTTTGCTCGAACTCGAGCACCGGATTCGGAAGCAGGGTGGCCTGCTGACGACGGGCGCGGGCGCGGGCGATCTCGATTCTCGCGGCGGCAAGCTCACGGTTCGCGGTGAGCGCGCGGCGCACGAGATCCTCGACGCCGCCAGCCGTTGCGGGGGCCGTCGCTTGTGTCGTAGTAGACGTGGTTTCTTGAGCCGCGACCGGCACAGCGGCCACGGCACTCATCGCGAACGAGAGCAAGCACGCTCGCGCGATGGAAAATCGATCAATCATCGAAAACCTCAGGAATTGGAGTCGGATCGTTCAGCAGAAAACCGAACGAGGGACGAAGCGGCTCAGGAAGGAACTACGCGAGCCGAGGAGGGCGGAACAACGAGAGCACGGGCACTGCCGGCTCGCGGAGATTGCGAGCGGCAAGAGCTCCCTGCGTACCCGGGAGACTGGTCTGAAGCGTCTGCGGCTCCGCGGATACGATGTGCGAGCAGCAGCAGAAGCAATCCTCGCGCTGCGTCTCATCGCTCCCGCTGCCTTCGGCCTGCTGCGCCTGAAGCGACGCGGCCACTGGGGCGGCCGGGAGTCGAGATGCATTCTCCCGGCAGATCTGCGGAAACGCCAAGTCCGCGGCAGCGAGCATCAGGAGAAGCACAGCCGCCGCGCGGGCGATCGTGCGCCAGTGTGTGGGACCTCGACTTGCAACTGCTCGCGTCATAGCGTTTGCGGGCGGGATTCTACTCCAGAGACACGCATCGTAAGCGGGCGAAGGCGCAGCGCTATTCCAGGGGAGTGTTTCAGCGTACAGCTCGCCGTTTCGGTCGAGGGTCGCCGTAGATGAAGCGGTTCAGCACGTTTCGGGTGATCTGGTGCGCCGCGTTGCTCGCCCGCGTACCGCCGCGGAACTCGTCCAGGCCCCAGCTCCATTGAATGCTGCCGGTGGCGAAAACGTAGGCACCGCTCGCTGCTTTGTAGATGGTCATGTCCGAAAACCCCGTCTCGCCGTCATCGGTGGCGACGAACGGGGAATGGGCAAGACGCACCGTGCCGGGCGGAGCGTGGCCATGCATGCGATCGACCTCGTACCCGAGAAGCCCGGGAAGGCGATCTCCCTCCCGCAGCCCGGTGCCGGCAAAGACCCAGTGATCCGCTTTCTCCACGACGATGTCGCCGTCCACCGGGCTGGCCGTGTACATCACGCCGATCAGCGTCTCCTCCGGAGCATTCACCGGAACGTCCCGAAACTTCGCGGTCACGAGATGATCGTTGGACGGATTCCCATCGCGGGCCAGAGGGTCTTCGCTCAGCGCTCGTTCCTTGTACGAGACGATCACCCGGTGCGGTTCGCCGGTACGAGGGCTGGCCTCGAAGCGCATCTGCCAGTAGCAGGTATTGGCCGAGAAAAAACCGAGATCCACGCCCGCGTCGCGGGCCGCTTCGACGTTGCGCCGCATCTGCCACGTCCAATACTCGTCGTGGCCGACCGACAGAAACGCGCGGCGGGTGAGCAGCATGTCTGGAGACGCATGCGTTTCGACGCTGGTCGCGTAGGTCACGTCGTATCCCTCGCGCTCGAGGAACCGCACCATGTTGTACTCCCACGACAGGATGAATTCGAAGGGCCCGGACCGGAATGTATAGGGCCGATCGAAAGACACCTTGCGCGCCGCTTGGCTGCCGCTGCTGTTGAAGTCGTACAACGACTTCCCGCCCCAGTTGTTGTAGGCCTGGTAGCGCGTGACGGCGCATTGAAACAGCACATCCGAGGACCGCCGGTCTTCACGAACGACGAAATGGATGAGTGATTCCTTCCTCGTGTTCGAGGCAGTCAGCTTCACGATATAGACGCCGCTCATCCACTCCGTCGGATCCGCCGCGGCGACGGTGGAGAGTACGTACGGATCGACCCAATCACATTCGATCAAGCCGGTCACAGGCTCGGGCTGCGGAACGGGCTGGCGGATGCCGGCGCGCTCGACAGGTCCATGCACGCGCCGTGCGCCGCTCCCGCCGTACCATCCCATGCGGAACACCTCGAGCCTGTAGCTGCTGTCCGTTGTCGAAACGTAGAACGCGATGGACTCACCGCGCTCGACCGAAACTTTCGATCCGTATCCCTCGATCTCCCCTTCCCGGGCGATGTCGGCGAGTCTCCATGCACTCGTCCCGGCCTTTGCGTTCTCACGCCGGACGAGCGACCCCGCCGCACCTTCCACTGCCGCACACATCAACAGCAAAACCGCCACCCACCGGCCGCCGGTCATGGTTGCTGCCTCCCTCGCAAGAATGAGTGCCGGGCTCCGCCAATGCGAAGGGCGTGCTCACCCGGCGGCATCCATTCCGACGCTTTTTTGACGAGCTCGATCAGCCCTGGAGCGCTCACCGGCTTAGGGATCGTTCCGCACACCGGGCAGAGCGCGGTGACGAACAAGGGCAAACCGCTGATGACCGTGGTGCGCCGTAGCAGCTCGGCCTGATGGCTCAGAAAGCCAAGCACACCGAGGCCGTCGAGGCGAGGGAGATGGGGTCGAGAACGAGCGGTTCAACATGGAGCGGCTCACTTGCGTATCGCGACCAACAACGCATTCACGAGCAGTCCCGTTCCGATCGCCGCCAACGCCAGCGAATCGAGAAAGAGGTGCTGCTGGTCGAGGGAGAAGATCGGACGCTGCGTCCACTGAATGATCCAGGCTCCCAGTAAGGAAACGATGCTCATGCCGAGGGCGATCCGTCCGGCGATGACTGCCGCGCGCGTCTTCCAGTCGTTCATTGTTTGCTCTCGAGGCATAGGTCTACGACGTCCAGCAGATTGTCGATATCGAACGGCTTTCGAATGACGGCGAACACGCCATCCACCGCGGGCGGATGACCTTGACGGCTGAACGCAGTCACGACGATGGTCCTGGCGAGGAGCTCCGGTTTTTCCAAACGCACGACATCGAGAAAATCAAACCCATTCATCGTGGGCATCATCAGGTCCAGCAGAACGGCTTCGAACACCGTTCGACGGACGAGCTCCAGAGCCTCCGCTCCGTTCTCGGCGAACTCGAACTGCAGACCATGTCGTTGGAGCAAGTGTCCAATCAAACGGCGAATCGAACCGTCGTCGTCTACGACGAGAATCTTGGCAGGCATAACTCCTCGCGCTCCCGAACATCGCGGGCGCGTCACCGTGAATCGATTTCGAGCGATGAGTCAGACCAGGCGCGGAGGGTGGAAGAGCGCGCGTGGCGTGGTGAACGGGACCTGTGACGCAGCGGCGCGCACGATGGCTCCCGACATCGCAGGAGACGAGACGCGCGCGGTCAGCCCGACGTGCACCACGTGCGAGCAGCAGCAGAAACAGTCTTCGCGCGAGCTCACCGGCGGCTGCGGATGCGCATCGACATCGATAGTCGCGCCGGCATGCAGCGCCCGGAATAGCGGCGCGGTCTCTTCACCGCAGAACTGCGGACTCGTCAAGTCCACCGCCGTGATCACCAGGAAGACGAGCGCCACGACACGCACGATGGAGCGCCAGCGGCGTCTCGCCGTGTCACGTCGGCTGCGGAACGAATGACCCATGGGCGGATGGCAATTGTACTCCCGGCTCCCTCGACGGACTGCAACGTGGACGCAGCATCAGTCACCTCGGCGAAAGGATGCCGAAGGTCGCGGACAGAATCGAAGTCGCGGGTTTTCGTTTCCAGATCGTGAACATGGACGGCCGCCGCATCGACAAGATTCTCGTGGCGAAGCTGACACCTTGACCTCGGTCATCACCGAGCGCAGCATCTGACGGAGATGACGGGATGGAGCAGTCCGATGACGAGAGCAGCGGCTCCGCTCCTCTTGTTCGCCATCTTCGTGATCGCCTGCGAGCGCCCAGAGCCGGAGCTACCCGACATCAAGCCCGACGCCGCCACTCCCGCTCCCGATGCTTTCGCAATGACGATCGCGGTCGATCCGGAGCGCCCGGTCGTCGGCACACGGTCGAACATTCGGGTGCAAGTCGGACACGGAAGCGATCCGCCGCGTCTCGAGCCGATCGCCGGGCACCCGGTGCATCTGGTCGCCGTCAGCAGCGATCTGCGATGGTACCAGCATCTTCACCCGCAAAGGAAAGGCAACATCTGGACGAGCGGCATCACGTTTTCCGTCGCAGGCCGATACATTCTCTACGCGATCATCCGGCCGCCGAATGGTCCACAGCGCGTTGAAAAACAAATCGTGATTGCTGGCGGGGAGACCCAATCGCCTTCTGCCGAATCGCTCTCCGCGTCCCCGCGCGAGAAAGCCAGTGGGAGGTACACCGTCCGCCTGCGCACAAAGCCGGAACCGCCCGAAGCCACGATCTGGAGCTCGCTGATCTTCGAGATCTCACGCGACGGCGCGCCCGTTACGAACCTCACGCCCACGGGAAGGCCCGGCCACATGGTGATCATCCGCGAAGGCGGAGAGGACTTCGTCTCTTATCCGCACTCCACGGATGGCGAAGCACTCAGTGGAATGCGCGGACGTGCGCATCTACCGGCCCTTCCGAACGAGCTCGACAAGGATCACCGGCGGCACATCGGAGACACCGGCCCCGAGGTGATCTTCCACGCGCAGTTTCCGCACACCGGCAAGTACAAGCTATGGGTTGAGTTCCTGGCCGGAGGAGATCCCATCCGAGCCGATTTCGTGCTCGACGTCGGCCCGCCCAAACCGCTGCCGCACCGCGACTGACGGTTCAGTGATGGCCGCCGTGATGGCCGCCGCCGTGATGACCGCCGCCGAAATGGCCGCCGTGATGACCGAAGCCGAAGTGGCCGAAGTCGATGTGGGCTGACCAGCGCGGATAACGCGGGTAATAGTACGGATCGTAGTAGCCGTACGTCGGATCGACGCGGCGAGGCCGATACGTTCTCCGCACCGGAGCACGACGCGGTTCGTTCGCGTCAATCTCGTCCACGATCTTGTCGATCGTCTCGCGGGGAATCCCTGCCTCGGCCATGTCCGCGACTTCGGATGCGGAGAGATCGATCCAGATCTCGTTTTCGCGAATGAAATCGACGAGGTCCGCTTCGCGCCACCCGGCCTTCCACAGCCGAATCACATCATCGGATGAGGCGACGTCGCGCAGCGCATAGGTGGGAAGTGCGATCAGGGAGAGAAGAACGAAAGAGAGAAGAGGGAGGATGATTCGTTTCATCGTGCCGCTCCTTTCGTAACGACAGCACGAACAAATCATACTCCTCACGTCGTCGAATGGGGTAACTGCGGCCGCGATTGTCACCGCTCGTTCGGTGCGTGCGGCGGCTCGTTCCGCTCGCCCCTACCGAAGAGACGGCGCAACAATCCTTCCACCGGACCGCCGAGGACGAGCACGATCAACGCGAGGACGAGAGCGGCAAGCGCGGCGAGCCAGTAACCGGCGCCGCAGGCGATGCCGAGCGAGGCGACGAGCCAGATGGAGGCGGCAGTGGTGAGACCGCTCACTTCGTCGCGATCGCGCGCCTTCAGAATCGCGCCTGCACCGAGAAAGCCGACGCCCGCAATGATGCCTTGGATGGCGCGGCTCACTGGATCCGCGCTGCCGCCGTTTGCGAGGCCGAGCGTGGTCAGCGTGACCAGCGCCGCACCGAGCGCCACGAGGGCATGCGTACGCAGCCCGGCCGGCTTCGCGCGGAGCTCGCGGTCTACACCGAGGATCGCTCCGATGAGCGTGGCGACAGTGAGGCGAAGGAGGATGTCGGAGGTCGTCACGACGTGCGGCATCATCGCACAGGGGTACGGTCACGCCAGATCGTACGGCTCGGGAGACAGGGAACCAAATCAGCACTCGTACCTGTTCATCACGGCGCGATGAAGCACAAGAAAAAGAAGCTGCCCGACGACGTACTTCGGTGGGGTCCATTCGAGCTGGCGCGGTTCGGCCGCACGACTTATGCCCGGAACCTCATGACGCCCGAGGAGTTTCGCGAGCATCTCGAACACCTCGCCCAACAGGTCCCGAACGTAGCCGCCGAGATCGACGCGCGCGTGACACGGATCGCGGAGATCGTCCGTTCAACCAAACCAGACGAACTGCTTCTCCGAGCGTGGTGGATGTTCGCCGTCCAGCATCTCACCGTGACGGCGGAGAGCGAGATCGGTGCTGACCACGTTCTGGCGATGCGGATGATCGATTACGTCCAGAGCGTCATCGCGGCAGTTCCTCCAGCGGCGGATCAAACGAAGCTAGCCGACGATGTATGGGAAGGGCTGAAGAGGAATGTAGACGAGCTGTTCACGCTCGTGAACGGTCCATACATGGCTGCACGCACGGCGGAGCGAAAGCTGAACGACCCTGCCTACGACGAACAGCACGAGGAGCTGTACTTCAAGTCCCAGGTGTACTGGACAACCGTCCGAGGCGATCGATATCCGGTTCATCTCATCGAACAACTGCGCGACTTCGTGACGCCGCAGGACGGCATCCTGCGCGAGGTATTCGGCGTCTCGGCAGAAGAGATCATCTCCGCGGTCGAGAACATCGAATTCAGCCTCACCCTCGGCATCAACAAAGCGAAAGACGATTTGGTCGCGTTCCACAAAGACTGCCTCGCAGCCATGGAGGAGGACGTCGCGGCGGGCGTGGAGTTCTCCGACGTGAAAGAACTGGGAAAGTATTCGGTCGAGAAGCGCGGGTGGACTGAACGTCGCGATGACGTCTTCGACCGGCTGTACCACTTCGGCCTGTTCGACCTCCAGAAGATCACGAAGTTGCCCTCTGCTTTCCTACGCGAACTTGCCTGGGCACCGGGCGAAGAGACTTCGTTCTTCAGCGGTGACGAGATGAAGGGATGGCCTCTGCGCGAGTGGCCGATCCATCGCAGACCTTTTCTTCATGTCGGAGACCGTTTCTACTGCTTCGACGTCTACGCGGTTCGCGATCACCTGTACCGCATCATCTCGCGCGCAGTTTTCAGGCTTCGTCCCGATCTGAAACAGCAGTGGGAAGACCGGCAGCGAGAAGCCTCCGAAGCGGTGGCGATATCGCTGATCTCCGGTCTGGTCAACGGAGCAAAAGCATACGCCCCTGCGTACTACCAGTGGCCGCCGACGAAGAGATCCACCAAGAACTGGTGCGAGTGCGACGGCGTCGTCGTCGCCGACCTGGAGGAACATCTCTTCATCATCGAAGTCAAAGCAGGTGCCTTCACGTACACGGCACCGACGAATGACTTTCCCGCGCACATTGCCTCTGCGAAGAGCCTCATCCACAAGCCGCTCAGCCAAGGACGACGGTTTCTCGAGTATCTAAACAGCGCGGAGGAGGTGCCGATGTTCGACCGCGAACACCACGAGCTCACCCGCCTTCGCCGGGATCGATTTGAGGTGGTCACAATTTGCGGCGTGACGCTGGACGCGCTCACCGACCTTGCGGCGCAGGCGGAGCATCTGAAGCCGATGGGCGTCGATGTCGGCACTATGCCGGGATGGTCCGTCTCCATCGATGACCTGCGCGTCATGCGCGACTTGTTTTCGAACCCGCTGATCTTCGTTCACTATCTGCGGCAACGCCGACGCGCCGTCGCACAGACTTCAGCGATCAGGATCGACGACGAGTTGGATCATCTCGGGCTGTACTTCACGCACAACGATTACCTGCAGGCCGCGCTGAAGATCAGCTCCAGCGAACCGACGATGTGGCGCGGATACAAGGAGCCGATCGATCAGTACTACCACTCGATGCTGCTCGACGGTACGGCCACCCGTCCCGGTCAGAAATTGCCACCCGTTCTTCAGCAGGTTCTCGATCGGCTCGCGACGCAGCAAACCCGCGGCCGGGCCAGCGCGGCGGCGGCGCTGCTCGACCTCGATTCGTCATCGAGACAGCAGCTGTCGATGCTGCTCGACCACGCCATCGAGCGACAACGCGTCGGCGGACCACCGGCGCCGGCATCAGTCTATGGAAACACTGCGGTCACGATCTTCTGCTGGCGAGACGGCGTCGTGGCGCGCAATTCCGACTATGCGCATGACATGACGCTTGGTCTGGCGTCCCTCGCCAGCGAAGAGAGCCGGCTCCTCTTCGAGCTGATGTTCGACGCCCATGGTTCGCTCGTCGAGGTTGCCTTCGAGTGGGTACGACCCGACTCGATCGATCCCGCAGACCGCGGCCGGATCGATGAGCTAGCCAAAGCTACTTACCGACTGCGCGTCGCAGCCGAGGGAAAGATCGGGAGGAATGCGCCGTGCCCTTGTGGCAGCGGCCAGAAGTACAAGAAGTGTCACGGAAGCTGACGACGACTCCAACGGAGCGGGATCACCGTAGCAACGTGCCGCTCGCTCCTCGATGCAGCGGGCGAGTTGATCATGTACGCGAGGTGATAGACCAGAATGGGCTTCTCGACGCCGGCTCTATTGTTGAAATTCGACGTTCGTTACGGGCTTGTTCCCGTTCATCGATCTAGCGCGGGCACTCCATAGAGTTACTCGAGGCGGAGCTTGCGAACGACCTCGGGCGTGAAGTCGCGCAGGAGATCGGCAACGCTAACATTGAGCACACGGCTCAGCTTGAGGATCATGGTCAGCGTCGGTGCCTTCAAGCCGCGTTCGAGATCGCTCACATAGTTCGAAGTCAGACGCCCGCCACGGTCCGCTACGGCCGCGGCGAGATCGGCCTGCGACATTTCGCGGAGCATCCGATACTCTCGCAGCCTCTCCCCGAAGATCTTCGCTTCCGGTCGACGCATCGTAGTTGCACTATCACACTATTGTTTGATAGCCTGCATCAAACAATAGTGGGAGGCGACATGAACCAGCCGAACGCGATCAAACAGCTTTTCCTCGATACGAACGCGACCTACTCCCTCGACGATGCGGCGAGCCTACTCGGCTGGACAACGGAGGAACTCGCGGCGGAGCTCAGCTCGCAGTTCGTCACGGACCGTGATGAGTGGCTGGTTCGGCCAATTCCTTCGTTCGCCATCGCGGTGCTCGCGTTTGCCGACTGGTCCTATGAAGCCATCGAGCGGGCGTTGGGCACTGACGCCTCCCTTCTTCCGCCGCTGGTCCGACTGAAGACGCTTACCGTTCGCTTGCCCGCCTATCAGATTGCGGCGCTCGAAGCGGCTGCGAGCCGCGAACAGACGACCGTGAGCGACATCCTGGCGCGGGAGTTGGTCGAGCTTACGACCGCCGAAGCGCCGGAACTCCAACAGACCCTGGATGGCTTCCGCGAAGCGTTCCATTGGCCGGCCCCGATCCGCGCCACGGACGCGGAGGCGCTGATTCCCGCCACTCTCGCTTCCTGAAGTCCGGCCGCCGACCTGGCGCCCAAGGCTGTGTACGCGAACTGCTGCGGCGCTGGTCCAGACGGGCGAGGGACAGAAATGGTTACCGGCCGAGCAGCGTTCTGTCCTCCATCAAGGAGGCCTCCATGCGTAACTTTCAGCTTCTGATCGTTGCTTTCCTCGCCCTGGCCGTGGCGGCCGCGGCCTTTGCCGCGAGCTCGACCGAGCCGACCCCGCTGACGAAAGTCGAACCGAAAAAGGTCTGCATGATCAACGAGCGGTTCATGGACAAGGACCAGATCCCGGTGGTCGTGGACGGGAAGACGTACTACGGCTGCTGCGAGATGTGTAAGGAGCGGCTGGCGAACGACGCGTCCAAGCGCGTCGCCGTCGATCCGGTGTCGGGTAAGACGGTAGACAAGGCCAAGGCCGTCATCGGTGCGGACGCCGAGGGGAAGGTCTACTACTTCGAGAACGACGCGAATCTGAAGAAGTACGGCGCGAGGAAGCAGTCGTAAGCGACGGCCGAGGTGGGGGCTCAGTCGGGGTGGAGCTCGTTGCCGTTCGCATCGACGAACGTAACGAGCTGCGGCTCGATGCCCCACGCTTCCTGGACCAGGTAGTACGGCGTTCCCACGTTCGCTTCGAACGCGTCGAGCGACTTGATCTCCGTTCTCAGCCTTCTCTCGCCGTCGTTGCGTGGTGCCGCACCGTTCAGGCGTTCGAAGACGACGTGCCCTTCTTCAACCGAGACTCGGATTCTTACTCGATCGCTGGTCATCCAGCCTCCTCTCCGCACGATGCCGACTGCATCCCGCCTACACGTTTTCGTAAGCGGGATGCGTTCCGGCAAGCAGTTGGTCAGAAGCGCGTCGTCCAGCTGACGCGTACCGCGCGTGGCGAGCCGGGCGTGATGTTCGTGTTGCTGTGGGCGTAGGCGTAGTACTCGGTGTCGAAGAGGTTCTCCACGTTCACCTGCGCGCGCAGACGCTGGCTGAAGGTGTAGTAGAGCGCAGCATCGACGCGAGTGAATGCGGGGAGCGTCACGCTGTTGTCGGTCGAGGTGAAGAGGGCGTCGCGGTAGATGACGCCGAGGCCGACACCCCAGGCGGATGAGAGATCGAGCTTGTTCCAGAGCGACGCGGAATGCCGCGGCAACTGCGCGAGCTTCGCGCCGGCACGGGCGGTGGAGGACAACGACTGCAGGATCTCGCCATCCTGAAACGCGTACGCGCCGACGATGCTCCAGGCGCCGGTGAGATTTCCGGCGGCGCTCAGCTCGAAGCCTTCGCTGCGCTGTCCATCGACGAGCGTGGAGACGGCGGGATTGATCGGGTCGGGGACGGCGACGTTGCCGCGGTCGAGCCGGTATACCGACGCCGCGAGCTCCAGTCGCTTCGCCACGTCCCACTTCGCGCCGAGCTCGTAGTTCCGGAACTCCTCGGGATCGAGGGACTGATTCGAGAGCGTGAGCGACGACAGTTGTTCGCCGGCGCGCGGGAGATAGGAGAGGCTGTAGCTCGCGTACAGCGAAACGGGCTCGATGGGCTTGTAGACGAGGCCGAGGCGCGGCGAAACGAGGCCGTCGCTGCTCTCGAACGCCGCGCCGCTGCGGTTGTTGCGGAAATCGACGCGGAAGCGGTCGTAGCGGATTCCGGCGAGGGCCTGGAGCCGCGGCGTGAGGGTGATCTGGTCCTGCACGTACAGCGCGGCGATCTGGGCGATGCCGTGGTTGTCCGCATCCGATGCGCTCTGGCGGAACTCCAGCGGCAGCGATGTCTTCGGGCTCGAGATCGGAACCGAGACGGTCGTGACGCCCGCGCCGAGCGTGGTGAAGTAGCCGGTCTCGCGGAAGTTGTCCGTCATCTGCCGGCCCAGCTCCATGCCCGCCAGGATGGTGTGACCGAAACGGCCGGTGCGTCGCGTGACCACGAGATCGGTCTGACTGAAGAGGTTCTGACGCTGCGTCGCCTGGTTGTACGCGGAGATGCTGACGTTCGTTCCAGACGCGTCGGCCGCACCGGGGAAGACGTTCTGATAGAACTTGTCGTAGTCGCCGTACGAGAGGCGGCTGCGCAGCGAAACCGTCTCGCTGAAGCGGTGATCGACGGTGGACGACCAGACCTTGACGTTCGCGCGGGAGTTGCTCAGGTCCGCGTTGCCGAAGAACGTCGATGCGTCGGTACTCACCGGCCGGCCTGCGAACGAAGGGATGCCGCGATCGGCGGTGCGGTCGTCGTGGAAGTATTCGAAGCCGGCGCGAAGCATCGTCTTCGGTCCGATCGCGACTGCCACGGTTGGATTGATCCCATAGCGATCCAGGCGCGCGCCATCGCGGTACGACTCGGACTGCTGATAGACGCCGGTGACGCGCGCGGAAACGCTTTCGGTGAGGAGCTGACCGAAATCGCCGCTGACGCGACGGTCGCCGAACGAGCCGCCCTGCAGAGCGAGCTCGCGCGTGGGAGTCCATTCCGCCTGCCGCGTGACGCGGTTCAGCACCCCGCCGACCCCGCCGCGGCCGAAGATCATGGCGTTCGGGCCTTTCAGCGCCTCCACGCGCTCGACGTTATAGAGGTCGCGGAAGTACTGCACGTCATCGCGAACGCCGTCGACGAAGAAGTCCGAGGTGGAGCTGTTGCCGCGGAAGATCGGCGTGTCGCGATTCCCTTCTCCCTGAGCGATGCCGATGCCGGGAACGTAGCGGACGACGTCTGCGACGCCTTGCATGCTCTGCTGGGCGATAACGTCGCGTGTGATGACGGTGACGGACTGCGGCACGTCGCGGAGGGGCGTGTCGGTCTTCGTGGCGGTCGAGCTGCGCACGGGAAGTGGCGGCGGGGCGATGACGGTGATCTCCTCGGCCACGGCTGCGGCCTCGAGGACGATGCGAAGGTCGGATCTCTCCTCTGTGAGAGCAACCGCCGTGTCTCTGAATCGCTCTGCGGCAACACGAAGCGAGGCCTCTGCCGGAACCTCATCGAAGGTGAACCTGCCCGAGCGATCCGTCATCGTGACGCGATCGGATGCCGCAGGCGAATGGAGAACGACGCGCGCGCCGATGATGGCGCGTCCCGATGGATCGACGACCATGCCGCGGATCGAAGATCCATCCGCAGCAGTCGCAGGCGACGCGCCGACCACGAGCGCGGCGTAGAAGAAAAAGGCGAAGAGATGGCGCATGAAAAGCTCCGAAAATCGCGAGATTTAATTGAGACTCTATCTCAACTGAGGAGACCGATGTTTGTCCAGTCTCAATTGAAAGTCAACCTTGAGCCGCCATGCGCAGCGCGAAACGGCCGCCGTACTCCCGGGCTTGAAATCCGCAGCGCATGGTCACGATGACCATGCAGACGACGATCTGGTTCGGTCTGGCGATGGCGACCATCGCGGTAATCAACGCCACCCTGATGGCATGGCTCTGGCGGTTCCCGATGGCGCCCGATCCATCGGGGCGGAGTCCGCATGGGATCTCGACGGCACCGCGAGCAGGCGTGCTTCTCCACCGCGGGCTAGGCTATGTCTTCATCCTCCTCTACGCTGCGCTGCTGTTCGAGATGCTGCCTCGGACCTGGGAGTTCCGCGTTGCGACTCCGACGAGCATCGTGCACGGGATTCTTGGCGTGTTCATCGGCCTGCTGCTGACGGTCAAGATCGCCGTGATCCGACGCTTCCACTCGTTCGGCCACCGACTCCCGTGGATCGGCGGCACGCTCGCGGTCACGACGATCATCACCGCGGCGCTCGGCGTCGTTCCAGCATGGCGCGTCGTGCAACCGCTCGCAAAGCTCACTCCGGAACAGACGCGCGGCCGGGAAGCGCTTTCCAGCAAATGCAACCAATGCCACGGGGCATCCACCATCGCCTCAGAGCGAGAGGACGCGCGGGAATGGAGTCGCATCACCCGGAAGATGCAGCGGTTCTCTCGCACGATCCCCGGAAAGGACCCGATCTCGGACGAGGAGCGCATCGCAGCAGCGCGCTATTTGTCCTCCATCCTCGCCGAGGCAGGTGAGGAGGAAGACTCAGACGAAGAAGGGGACGACGAGGAACGGCACGACGAAGATGACCGTGCCGATCGAGATCGGCGTGAACGCCGTGGACGCGGGCGATAATCCACGGCGTTCTGAGAGAGCTCGGAGCGCGATCGTTCAAGACACTTGACGTACCTCGGACCGGGCATATCATATGAACGACTGTTCATATGAGCGCACGAACCGAACTGAAGAAGAATCGCAAGGTCGACACGAACGACGACGCCTGTGAAGTGAACGTCGTCGATGCCCGGAAGGTCACGAGCGTCCGCCGCAAGATGCACTCCGCCGACGCCGTGCAGCTCCTCGCCGAGACGTTCCGCGTCCTCGGCGACGCCACGCGCGTGAAGATCGTTTTCGCTCTCTCGAAGGAAGAGCTGTGCGTCTGCGATCTGGCCACCATCGTCGGTGCGTCGCAGTCGGCGGTCTCGCACTCGCTCCGCGCGCTGCGGCAGATGGATCTCGTGCGGTACCGCAAGCAGGGAAAAATCGCTTACTACTCGCTCGACGACGAGCATATCGGACGCCTGATCGACGAAGGATTCGACCACGTGCGCGAGCTCGTCTGAAGCATTACACCCGAGGATTCACTCCGATGCCGAATCAGGAACTTCAGCTCCGCGTAGCCCATCTCGACTGCGACAGCGACGCCGCCGCAATCCGGCGCGGTCTCGAGCGCGTCGAAGGCATCTCCGACCTGCAGGTCTACCCGAAGGCGGCGAAGGTCGCACTGCGGTTCGACGAAAAGCGCGTCTCCGCGGATGCGATCAAGACGTCGCTGCGCGACCTCGGCTTCCCCGTGCATGAGGGACCCGGCATGGCTGAGACGCCGAAGCCGTGGAAGAACCCGAAGGTCATCACCTCGGTCGCATCGGGAGTTCTCCTGCTCGCCGGATGGCTGATCGGCCGCGCCGGCGCGAGCGAAACGGTCACGCTGGCGATCTACATCGTCTCCGCCGTCATTGGCGCGTACTACTTCGCGCGCGAGGCAGTCGAAGACCTGCTCTTCGAGCGGCGCATCAGCATCGAGATGCTGATGACGGTCGGCGCGACGGTGGCCATCATCATGGGCGAGGCAATGGAGGGGGCGATGCTGGCCTTCCTCTACTCCATCTCGGAAGCGGCCGAGGGGTATACGGAAGAGAAGACGCGCTCGGCGATCCGGAAGCTGATGGACCTCACGCCGAAGCGCGCCACGGTGCGACGCGACGGACGCGAAGTCGAGATCCCGGTGGAGGAGCTGCAGGTCGGCGACATCTTCATCGTCCGTCCGGGCGAGGCGCTGGCGACGGACGGCGAGGTGATCGGCGGGCGCTCGAGCGTCAATCAGGCACCGGTCACGGGCGAAAGCGTTCCCGTCGAGAAGACGACAGGAGATCCGGTCTTCGCGGGCAGCATCAACGAAGAAGGCTCGCTCGAGGTGCGGGCCACGAAGACGTTCGCCAACAACACCATCGCGCGGATCATCGAGATGGTCGAGGAGGCGCAGGAGCGGAAAGGGACGAGCGAGCGTTTCATCGAGCGCTTCGGTCGCCGCTACAGCCCCGCGGTGCTGGCGATCGGCGTGCTCGTCGCGATCGTGCCGCCGCTGCTGTTCGATGCGGACTGGCGGACATGGATCACGCGCGCGACGGTATTCATCGTCGCGGCGTCGCCATGTGCGCTGGTGATCGCCATCCCGATCACTCTCGTGGCATCCCTCGGCACGGCAGCGCGCAAAGGCGTGCTGCTGAAAGGCGGCGTGTATCTGGAGGAGCTGGCGAAGGTGCGCGTCGTCGCGCTGGACAAGACCGGCACCATCACGCGGGGCGAACCCGAGGTGACGCAGGTCGTCACTGCCACCACGGCGATTTCCGTTGAAGAGATTCTGGCGCGAGCGGCTGCAGTGGAGAGTCGCAGCCAGCATCCGCTGGCGCGCGCGATCGTGGCGCATGCGACGGCGAAGGGTGTTGAGCCGAAGCCGCTCGACGAGTTCCGCTCGCTCATCGGAGCGGGCGCAGTGGGCCGGATTGGCAACGACGACGTGTACATCGGAAGTCCGGAGCTCTTCGAAGGCGAGTTGCGCGTCGGCCTCGACGCATTGCGCGGCGAGATCGAGCGACTGCGCGCCGGCGGGAACACCGTGGTGATCGTCGGCAGCCCCACCGAAGCATGGGCGGCGATCGCCATCCGCGACAACATCCGGCCGAACGCACGCGCGGCCATCGCCGCTCTGCACGCAGTCGGCGTGACGCAGGTGGCCATGCTCACCGGCGACAACGAAACGACGGCACGAGCGATCGCCTCCGAGGTCGGGATCGACCGGATCTTCGCGAACCTCAAGCCGGAAGACAAAGCGGTGAAGGTGCGCGAGCTCTCGAAAGAGCACGGACACGTGGCCATGGTGGGCGACGGCGTGAACGACGCGCCCGCGCTCGCCGAAGCGACTGTCGGCATCGCCATGGGAGCCGCAGGGACGGACGTGGCGCTGGAGACTGCGGACGTTGCGCTGATGGCCGACGATCTCGAGAAGCTCGTCTACGCCATCAAGCTGGCCAAGCGAAATCAATCGGTGGTGCGGCAGAACCTCGCGCTGTCGATCGCCGTCATTCTCGTCTTCGTCACCGGTGCCGTGCTCGGCAAGTTCACGCTGCCGATGGCTGTCCTCGGCCACGAGTTCAGCGAGTTCATCGTCATCGCCAGCGGACTGCGGATGCTGAGGTCATGACCGCCGCCGCCGCGATGCCGCACGACGCTCTGCTGCGGCGCGGCCTGTGGCTGGCGTACTTCACGATTGCGTGGGACATCGTGGAGGGGGTGGTGGCGGTGACAGCGGGTGTCATCGCGCAGTCGATCGTCCTGATCGGGTTCGGTCTGGACTCGGCGATCGAAGTGTTCGCGTCGATGATCGTGGCCTGGCAGCTTCGGCGGCAGGCTTCGCTAAGGCGCCACCGGCTGGCGCTGCGTCTCATCGCCTGCACGTTCTGCCTCCTCGGCCTCTATGTAGGGTTCGAGTCGATCAGCAGGCTGCTGCAGCAGGAACGTCCGGAGCCATCAATCGTCGGCATCGCGATGAACGTGATCGCGCTGGCGGTAATGATCCCCGTTGCGCGGATGAAGCGGACGACCGGCGAGCGCCTCGGCAGCAAGGTTCTGATCGCCGACTCCGCGGAAACGCGGCTGTCGAACTATCTTTCGTTGAATGTCCTCTCCGGGCTGGCGTTGAACGCAGCCCTCGGCTGGTGGTGGGCCGATCCGGCCGCGGCAGCCGTCATCGCGGCATTCTCGCTCTGGACAGGCTGGCACACGTGGACCGAGGCACGCGGATGAGCGAGAGCCTCCTTTCTCTGATTCGCGACGGCCGGCGTGCGATGAAGCAAGGTCCGGCAGCGATCGCGCAGCGGCGGAGATCGCGCTTCGAGGAGATGGCGGCGTTCGCGCGCGCCCATTCGCCCTACTACCGCGAGCTCTATCGCGATCTGCCGAGGGAAATCGATGACGCCGCGCTGCTTCCGGTAACGGACAAAAAGCGATTGATGGCGCGGTTCGACGACTGGGTCACCGATCCGGAAGTGACGCTCGAGAAGGTGCGCGCGCTGGCGGAAAATCCGGATCGAATCGCGGAGCGCTTCCTCGGCAAATACACCGTGGCCACGACGTCCGGCACGACCGGCGCGCGCGGCATGTTCGTCCTGGACGACCGAACGATGGCCGTGACGAATGCGATCGCCTTTCGCATGATTACGTCGTGGCTCGGCGTCGGTGACGTGCTGCGGATTTTCGCGCACGGCGGACGGATGGCGATGATCATGGCGGGCGGCGGGCACTTCGCCTCCGCGGTCGCGGCGGCGCGCATGCGCAAGAGCCCGCGCGGCAGAAAACGGGTGGGCGTCTTCCCGGCGCAGACACCGCTCCCAGTGCTCGTCGAGCAGCTCAATCGCTTCCAACCGGCTGTGATGGCGCCCTACGCGAGCATGGCCGCGTTGCTGGCCAGCGAGCAGGAAGCAGGGCGACTGGCGATTCATCCGGTTCTTCTCGCGCTGTCAGCCGAGGGATTGCCGATTGACGAATACGCGCGGATCGCCAAGGCGTTCGACGCGAGGGTCGGCAACAGCTACGCCTCGACGGAATGCACCTTTCTCAGCTACGGATGCGAGGAGCGATGGCTGCACATCAATGCGGACTGGGTCGTCGTCGAGCCGGTCAATGCCGAATATCAGCCAGTGCCGGCCGGTGAGCAGTCGTACACGGTGCTGATCAGCAACCTCGCCAACCGCGTCCAGCCGATCCTTCGCTACGACCTGGGCGACAGCGTTCTGCAGCGCCCCGATCCCTGTCCGTGCGGCAATCCGCTGCCTGCGATTCGCGTGCAGGGCCGCGCCGCCGACGTGCTGACGTTCGAGCGCGCGAATGGACAGCAGGTCAGCATTCCTCCGCTGGCTTTCGCCGCGGTCACGGAGCGTGTCGATGACATAGAGCTTTCGCAGATCGTGCAGACCGGCCGGGCCGCTTTGCGCGTGCGGTTGCGGCTCACTTCGGACGGCGACTCCGACCGCATCTGGCGATCGCTCTCCGACGCGCTGACGCGGCTTCTCGCGGAGCACGATCTTTCCCACGTGCGCATCGAACGCGCATCCGAGCCGCCGGAACAATCGACGGGCGGAAAGTTCCGCCAGGTCATTCCGCTGAAGGTAACGGAGCAACGGTGATGACGGTGAAGCACGGCTACATCCCCGCCCTCGGCTACGACGCGCTCACGCGCTTCTACGACCCGCTCATCCGCTGGTTCCTACGCGAGACGACGTTCAAGAGCGCGCTCATCAAGCAGGCGCAGATCCAGACCCGACATCGCGTTCTCGACGTCGGCTGCGGAACGGGGACGCTCACGCTGATGACGAAGCAGGCCGTGCCGACCGCGGAGGTGATCGGGATTGACGGAGATCCGAAGATCCTTGCGATCGCCCGTGCGAAAGCCGGTCACGTGAGCGTGCAGTTCGATGAGGGGTTCGCGACCGCGCTGCCGTATCCGGACGCGTCCTTCGACCGGATCCTGACGAGTCTTGTGCTGCATCACCTCACGACCGCGGACAAGGAGCGCACCCTCGCCGAGATGTTGCGCGTGCTCCGGCCAGGTGGGGAGCTGCACGTCGCCGATTGGGCGAAGCCGGCCGGGATCTTTGCGCGCACCGTGTTCGGTGCGGTGCGATGGCTCGATGGTCCGACGACGCGCGACAACGCCGAGGGACGGATTCCGGGCATGGTGGCCGCAGCGGGTTTTGTGGAGGTAATCGAGACGCTGACGTTCCAGACGATCGGCGGAACGCTCGGACTGATGAAGGCTCGCAAACCGACATGAACCGAGCGCCGTCCTTCGCAGTGCTCCTCACGCTGTTCGCCGTCACGGCGTTGCGTGCGGACACGGTTCCAGGGATGAGGCTCACGCGAGTCGCGGCGACAGCAGGGTTCGTGACGTCACTCGCCATCGATTCGCGCAACCGGCTCTGGTACTCGACGACGGACGGCGGGATCTACCGCATCGAAGGCACGGACAGCGTCCTTCTGACTCGAGTCGAGACGGCCAACGAAGGGAACGCAGCGTTGCTCGGCATCGCTTTCCGAAGTGACGACAGCATCGTCGCGCATTACGTGACGCCGACGATCAGCGCGGATGTGCTCGCGGAGATCGACTCGAACAGCGCCGCGACGCGCGAGTTGGCGCGGTTCAACTGCATGCACTGGTCGAGCTGCCTGCCGGAGCATCACGGCGGGAATCCTGTAGTCGGGCCCGACGACTCCGTCTATGTCCCGATCGGCGACTGGGATCTTCCCTTCGTCTACGCGCAACGGCCCGACTGGCCCGCGGGGAAAATTCACCGCGTTCAGCGCGACGGGACTTCGACCATGTACGCGCTCGGCTTCCGTAATCCATTTGACCTGGTCGTCGATGCGACAACTGGAAAACTGATCGTGCCCGACAACGGCTCGAGTGGGCAGGACGAGATCAACATCGTCTCCTTCGGCGACAACGGCGGCTGGCCGTATGGCGAGGGGACGAAGCCGTCACGCGATGGAATGCTCGCACCCGCTTACGTCTTCGCACCGACTGTGGCTCCGACCGGCACAATCTCAGTCTCGAGCCTCGGCGGCTACGCGCGCGGAGGAATGCTCCTCGCTGCGTATGTGACGAAGACGCTCTATTACATTCCCGATCCATACGCGGTGCCGATGCCGGACCCGATTCCGCTGATCGATACGGAAGGCGTTTCATCGTTCGGCGCACGCCGGACCGTCCCGCAGCACACGGCGAACCCGGTCGAAGACCCGCTGATCGATGTCGTGCAGTCTCGCGACGGAAGCATCTACGTCGCGACGCCCACCACGATCTACAAGGTCACCCTTCCGCAAGCAGGAGATGCGAACGGCGACGGCACCGTTGATCGGGCAGACCTCGAGGCGCTCGATCGAGAGCTGACCGACGGCGCCGTGCAGCGGACGATCGATGCGCAACGAGGCAACGTTGCCGCGAGCTGGGGCGCTGACGTGAACGCAGACGGAACCATCGACGCCCACGACAGGGCCGCATTACTACGGCGCTTAGCCACGCGTCGCCGATCGGTAAGGCACTGACATGTATCCCACGCTCATCCGCATCGGCGACTTCGAGATCACGACCTTCGGTCTGTTCATGTTCCTCGCGTTCCTGGTCGCGTCGGTGGTGCTGTCGAAGAGTCTCCGCCGATCCGAAATCGATCCGGAGCTCGGCTCGACGCTGACGGTATGGGCCGCGATCGGCGGGATCGTCGGAGCGAAGATCTACTACGCGATCCTGTTTCGCGATCTCTCAGCGCTGTTCTCGCGCGCGGGGCTGGTCTGGTACGGAGGTCTGATCGGCGGCTGGATCGCCTGCACGATCGTGGTGAGGCGGCGGAGGCTGCCCTACCTTACCGTGGCGGATGCGGCCGCACCTGCGCTGGCCATCGGCTATGGCGTCGGAAGGCTGGCGTGCTTCTTCGTGGGCGATGACTACGGCCGCCCGACGTCGAGCATCGTCGGCGTCGCCTTCCCGAAAGGAAGTCCACCGACGACCGCCGAAGCACTGCGGGCGGCGGGGGCGCATGTCGATCCTTCATTGGCACCGGAAACGCTGCTTCGCGTTCATCCAACGCAGCTTTACGAAGTCGCTGCGGGTCTCGCGATCTTCGCCATCCTGATGTGGCGTCAGCGACGTGCGCCCGCGCGCGGATCTCAGTTCGGTATGTTCCTGATCCTGCTCGGTGTGGAGCGATTTCTCGTCGAGTTCGTACGCGTCAAGGATGATCGCTTCCTCGGGCCGTTCACCATCGCACAACTGATCAGTGTCATCTTGATCGCTATCGGCACGTGGTTGCAGGTGCGACGAGTCTCGCCTCCTATCCAAGGAGAAGCGACATGACGCGCCTGACGCTGCTTCTCATTGCGCTCGGTGTCGCGGCGGCCGGCCTGGCGACGAAGGCGGTCATCCGAGAATGGCTGCCCGTCGGCAGTGTTCGCACCGTCGTGGACGGCTGGTTCAACCTCGTGCATGTGCGGAACCCCGGTGCCGTATTCGGGCTCGGCGCTGATCTCGGGCGAGCCCTTCCATGGCTTCTCACGGGCGCATCAGCGATCATTGCAGCCGTCGTGTTCTTGACCGCACTGCGAACTCCTCTTACGGACCGATGGATGCAGGTCGGATTGCATCTCGTCCTCGGCGGAGCGCTCGGCAACATCGTGAACCGGGTGACGCTCGGACCGGTGGTGGACTTTCTCGACTTCTACGTGCGGACGGCCAATGGTGCGCATCACTGGCCGGCGTTCAATCTCGCCGACGTCGCGATCTGTATCGGAATCGGCACGCTCCTTCTCGCGAGCAGACGCACTGCGACCAGCGAGGCGCGGACATGAGGTCGAAAGCGATGTTTCGGAGCGCAGTGCTCGTGTTGATCGCGCTACTCGCGATCGACGCCAGCTGGTGCTGTGATGACATCGTTGTCGCAGTTCGCGCAACCGGATCGACGATGACGGCGAACGATGTCTGCTCCGATGATGCAGGTTCGCTCGACTGCCACGCCTGTATCTGTTCGGGCACTGCGTTGATCGAATCGACAGCGCCCCACACGCCTCTTATGCAGGCTACCGTCCTGCCCACGGCGTCCGCCGGAAATCCGCTCAGTGCGGTCACTGCCGTCGATATCCCGCCCGACGAACGCGGCTGACGCTGCGTTCGCCGCTCCGCTCACCGCGTTTTCGGAGGTCCATTTGAGAATCATCATTTTGTGCGTCGCCCTTGCGGCGACACTCACGGCGCCGGCACAGGAACCGGCGCCCGCTCAGCGCCTCACGTTCGAGCAGCTCGTCACGATGGCGCAGACGGCCGACCCGGGGCTGCGCGCCGCGCAATCGGCGATCGCGCAGGCACGCGGCGAGCTTCTGCAGAGCCGCGCCTTTCCCAACACCGAAGTGGAGGTCGAAGCGGCATCCGCCAGAAGCGATGGCGAGAGCGGCACGCAGTCCGCTTTTCGTGTAACGCAGCCGATCGACCTCTTTGGCCGCCGCGGTGCTCGCCGCGAGGCGTTCGAGGCGCAGGTGGCGGCGGAGGAGAGCGCGCGTGACCTGGTGCTGCTCGGCTTTCGCGCGACGCTACGATCCGCGTACGTGGAGCTGCTCGCCCTGGACCGTTCCCTCCCTGCGGCCCGGGAAGATCTCGAAGTGGCGCGACAGCTCGAGCAACTCGTGAACCGCCGCGCGGAGCTCGGTGAAACGCGCGAAGTTGATCGGCTGCGCATCCAGGTGGAACGCCTGCGGGCGGAGGAACGCGTGGAGCAACTCGAGCTGCAACGCGGTGCAGCCGAACGGATCATCCGACTGCTCGTCGGAGGGCAGCTCCCTGATCGGTTCGAGTTTGCCGATCTGACGACGTCGGCGACGCAGAACATCGAGGCGATTCTGAATCGCGTCGTCACGACGCATCCTCGGGTCCGCGTG